>JAZLDV010000001.1:0-31074 GCA_045614925.1 Coprobacillaceae bacterium
CAAACAAAAAATGTGCAAATATGTGAGTAAACCCCCTATTTTGTGAAAAGGATGTGATTTTTTGAAAGAAATTAAGAAAGTTGACTATAAATCAATAAAGGATAGCATTGAAAACTTGCCAAATGACAAACAAGAGCTATGTAATAACATTTTAAATGAATTAATCTTTATGGAAGAGACTTTAAACAGCTTAAAAAAGGAAATTCAAGACAAAGGTGTTGTAGTAGATATGTGTCAAGGCAAATATTCAATTCAAAGAACAAATCCAGCATTAAATCAGTACAATACAACAATGAAAAACTTTACAGGATGCATAAAACAATTAAATGACTTGCTTCCTACTGATTCTGGAGATAATGATGAGTTCGATGAAGAAAGTCTATGACATACATTGAAGAATATTACAAATGGATTTGTGATAATCCAAACAGAGTATGTAAAAAAGTAAAAGCCATATATGGAAAGTTATATAAAGACATTTATAGAGAAAATAAAGTGTCTTTTTTTAATAAATCAATAGGAGAAACTGAAACTCATACATATATCTTTGATGAAAAGAAAAGTTTAAGGTGCATTCATTTTATTGAGAGATATTGTAAACAAAGTAAAGGTCAATGGAATGGTAAACAATTAAAATTAGAGTTATTTCAAAAAGCATTCTTACAAGCATTATTTGGATTTGTAGATAAAGATACAGGATTTAGAAAATATCGTAAGGCAATATTTTTTGTAGCAAGAAAAAATGGTAAATCAGTATTAGATAGTGCAATTGCAACTTATATGCTAACTGCTGATTATGAAGGTGGTGCTGAAATATATTCAGTAGCTACACAAAGAGATCAAAGTAAGATAGTTTGGGAAGAAACTAAACGAATGATAAAAAAAAGTCCAATACTTGCTAAAATAATACGTTGCTTAATAGGTGGAATATATTATGACAAAACAGATAGTGTATTTAGAGCATTAGCAAGTGATAGTAATTCATTAGATGGTTTAAATGCTCATTTGGTAGTAGCCGATGAAGTCCACGCATGGAAAGATAAAAACTTACTAGATGTTATGTACGATAGTATGAGTGCAAGAAGGCAACCAATATTACTTGAAACAAGTACAATGGGAACAGTAAGACAAAATGTATTTGATATTGAATATGAATATGCTAGTCAAGTAATAGATGGAACAATACAAGATGAAACATTATTGCCAATTATCTATGAATTAGATGATGAAAAAGAATGGGTAAATGAAGAATGCTGGTATAAATCTAATCCAGCATTAGGAGTAATCAAATCATTAAAAGATTTAAGAGAAAAAGTAGAAAGAGCAAAAAATAGTCCAATAGAATTAGTAAATTTGTTATGTAAGGATTTTAATATAAGGCAAAACAGCATAAATGCATGGCTAACATTTGATGAATTAAACAACGAGGAAATATACACCGAATGGAAAGATAGCTACTGCATAGGTGGTTGTGATTTATCAAGTACAACAGATTTAACCTGTGCTACTTTATTAGGAGTAGTTAATAAAAAAATAAGAATTAAACAAATGTATTGGATTCCAACTAATTCATTAGAAAAGAAAGTAATAGAAGATAAGATACCATATGATAAATGGTTAAAGAATGGTTATTTAAGATTAAGTGGTGATAGTAAAATAGATTATCACGATGTAACACAATGGTTTTTAGAAGAGGTAAGAGAAAACGATTTAAGACCATTGTGGGTAGGGTTTGATTCGTGGAATGCTGGTTTCTGGGTAGATAGCATGAAAGAAGAAGGATTTGATATGATCGAAGTAAGACAAGGATTTAAAACTGAATCAGCACCATTAAAGCAAATGAGAGCTGATTTAATGGATAAAAAGATAAATTACAATAATAATCCGATATTAAAATGGAATTTATCAAATACAGCAGTTAAAAAAGATGATAACGATAATATTATGTTGACAAAAGAAAAATCAAGACAAAGAATTGATGGGGTTGCCTCTTTAATGGATGCCTATGTAATCTTTGTCAATAAACAACAGGAATATTTGAACTACATAAATGAGGAGGTATGAGATGGAACGTAGGAGTATGTGGAAAAGGTTGTTTGGTAGAGAAAAGGAAGAAACTGAAAGACAATTTCAGGTATTAAAATTATTAAATGATAATTCAGCAGTATTTACCTCATATAGTGGTGATTTTGATAAAGATACGGATGTTTTATCGTGTATAGATGCAATTGCTAGAAATGGTGCTAAAATGCATCCAAAACATATAAGAAATTATAGAGATAAAGATGGCAACCTAAAACTAGAAACATTAAAAGGAAGAACTTATAAATTATTAGCTAAACAACCCAATGAATTTCAAAATGCTTATCAATTTTATTATCAAATAATATGCACATTAGAATTATACAATGATGCATTTGTTTATGTAAAAAAAGATCAAAATTTAAGAGTACAGGCATTATATCCATTGTTTTATGATGAAGGAAAATTATATGAATTAAATGATAAATTATTTGTAAAGTTTAAATTTGGTAGAGGAAAAGAGAAATATGTACCATATGATGAGTGTATTCATTTAACAAGATTTATCAGTAAGAATGGTTTGTTTGGTGGTAGTACAACACCATTAGTTAAAACATTATCAATGAAACATATACTTGATGAAGGAATAATAAATGCTATTAAAACTACATCATCAATTAAGGGATTATTAAAAAGTACAAAATCATTATTAAAACCTGAAGATGTAAAAGCAATGAGAGACCAATTTGTTAAGAGCTTTATAGTTGATGGAGATAAAACAGGAATTGGTGGATTAGATGCTACAACAGACTTTACTCCTGTTAAGATAGAACCAACAACAGCAAGTGATGAACAAATAAAAGAAATTGATAACAAAGTATTAAGTTATTTTGGAATAAATCTAAATATAATTCAATCAAAGTATAGTGAAGATGAGTGGAATGCATTTTATGAAAGTGTATTAGAACCAATAGGATTACAAATGAGTTTAGAGTTTACAAATAAGTTATTTACACCAACGGAAAAAGATTTTGGTAATGAAATAATGTTTGAAAGTAATAGATTACAATATGCATCAAATAAAACAAAAATTGATTTAATAAGATATGCAAGTAATATATTAACAATAAATGAACAAAGGGAAGTATTCAATTTAGCACCAATAGATAATGGAGATACATTCTTAATTGACCAAAATCACACAATAAATGAAGAAATAGGAGATGAGAATAATGAAGGAAAAGGAAATTAGAAAGTTAGATATTCAATTTAGAGCCGAAGATACTGAAGATGGCAAAATGGAAATAAAGGGATATGCTGCAGTATTTAATTCACCAGAGACATATTCATATACCGAAGTAATTGATGAAAAAGCATTTGATGAATCTGATATGTCTGATGTGGTGTTAAGATACAACCATAATGATAGTTTTATGGTATTAGCTAGAACTAGAAATAAATCATTAGATTTAAGTGTTGATGAAAAAGGATTATTTATGGATGCTAGACTACAAGATGATATAACAGAACATAGAAATATCTTTAATGCTATTAAAAGTGGTTTAATTGATAAACAATCATTTGCATTTACAGTTGAAGAAGATGATTATGATTATGAAACCGATACAAGAACAATTAAAAGAATTGGTAAAGTATTTGATGTATCAGTTGTAGATCAACCATTTTATAATGCAACGGATGTAAGTATAGCAAGAGATAACAAAAGTGAAGAATTTTTAAAAAGACGTGAAGAGTTAAGAAAACAACATGAAGAAGAATTAAAAGAAGAAGAAAAAAAACAAGCATTAGCAAAAGCTAAAGAAGAATTATTAAAGAAATTAGGTTAATACGATTATGAAAGAAGAGCTGGAGAGTTCTTTTTTTGTTAGTGGAGACTAACTAAATCGTTTTAATAAATCCTGGAGAGGAATAATGGCAGTTATGCCTTAAATAGCAAAAAATACAAAGGAGGTCAAGCAATGACTAGAAAAGAAGAAATTGAAGCTCGTAAACTTGAAATTCGTGAAGAAGTTGAAGGTGCTGAAGATATAGAAAAAGTTGAAGAACTAAATCAAGAACTAGAGACTTTAAATGAAGAAGAAAAACAAATTGATGAGCATCAAGAAAATGAAGAAACAGCAAAAGAAATTGAAGAAAAAAGTATTGCTGTAAAAGAAGTTGTTAAGGAGGAAAAGAAAATGGAAAACAACAAAGAATTTAGAAATTCAAAAGAGTATATTGATGCATTTGCTGAATACATCAAAACAAATGATGATAAAGAGCTAAGAGCATTAGTTACTACAGGAGGTTATACAACAGGAAATAGTGCAACAGTTGAAGTACCAGATATGGTATATGACATTGTTAAAACAGCTTGGGAAAGAGAAGAATTAATCCAATATGTTAAGACAGTATCAGTTAAAGGAAATCTAAAGGTACAATTTGAAGTATCTGGAGATGCTGCAACAGTTCATACTGAAGGAAATGGTGCAGTAAGTGAAGAATCACTTGTATTAGGTGTAGTAGAATTACCTGCAAAATCTATTAAAAAATGGATTTCAATAAGTGATGAAGTATTAGATATGAGAGGAGAAGATTTCTTACGTTATATCTATGATGAAATTACTTATAGAATTGCTAAAAAATGTGCTGATGAATTAGTAGGAATTATTAAAGCATTACCAAGTTCATTAAGTGCTAATGGTAGTGGTGTATATGATAAAGTATCTGCTAATAAGATTACTAAAGCACCTGGATTAGGACTAATTGCTGAAGCAATTGCTAATTTAAGTGATGAAGCTACAAATCCAATTATCGTTATGAATAAATTAACTTATGCTGCATTCAAAGATGCTCAATATAGTGCAAATTATTCAGTTGATCCATTTGAAGGATTAAAAGTAGTATTTAATAACTCATTACCTGCATATTCAAGTGCAAGTGCTAATGGTGTATATGCAATTGTTGGAGATTTCAATAATGGTGCATTACTAAACTTCCCTAATGGTGAAGGAACAGAAATGAAATATGATGATAAAACAGTTATGGAATATGACTTAGTTCGTATTTTAGGACGTAGATATGTTGGTATGAATGCTGTAGCTGATAAATCATTTACACTAATTGCAAAACCTGGAATTAGTGCTTAATAGTTAAAAATAGGAGGTAAGACTATGCAAGATACAATTTTAACAAAAGTAAAAAAAATACAAGGCATTAGTCATAATGAATTTGATAATACAATTCAAATGTGGATAGATGCTGCAAAATTAGATTTGGAAAGTATTGGCATAGTCAATGCTTTAGTAGAAAGTCCAGATAGTTTAGTAGAAGCTGCAATTATTAATTATGTATTGGGTTTTCTTGATGTTGTAAATAGTGAAATGTACGCAAATTCATATTTACTTCAAAAAGATGCTTTAAGACATACTAAAGAATATATTGAGGTTGCTGATGGAATATAGTGAGATTATATATCTAGTTAGTAAAGTACAAGAAGAGGATGAGATAGGAAATATCAAAACCTCTTCTTTTACATTAACTAAAAGATATGCAAAAAAACAAAGTGTAAGAACTAATGAATTTTATAGTGCTGTAGAAACAGGTCTTACTCCATCAATTGAGTTTGTAATGAAAAGACTTGATTATGATGGACAACAAGAACTTGATTACAACAATACAAGATATTCAGTAATAAGAACAATCAATCCAAAAAATAAATATGACATTGTTTTAGTATGTGCTAGAAAAATGGGTATAAACAAAGAGGAATATATTAGTGCCTAAAAATAATAGTTTTACGGACATTTATGATATTCTTAATGATTATTCAAAAGATATATCGGAAGGAATACATAAAATAGGTGATGATATTGCCAAAGATGGTGTAAGAAAACTAAAAAATACAACCAATGTATATCATGTACGAAGTGGTGATTATAATAAAGGTTGGAAAGTAAAAACATATGAATCATATTGGAGTTTTTCTAATACTATTCATAATGCAACAGATTGGAGACTTACACATTTACTTGAATTTTCACATAATAAAAGAAATGGTGGAAAAACAAGACCATTTAAGCACATAGAACCTGTAGAAAAACAATGCATCAATGATTATGAAAATAATGTCAAGAGACTTATTAAGAATGGAGGTTAATTATGCATAAAACAATATATGATTTATTAAAAACATTAAAAATACCTGTAGCATATGACCATTTTGTATCAGATAAAGAAGTATCAATTCCATTTGTTTGCTATAGAGAAACTAGTTCAGATACATTTAAAGCTGATGGTAAAACTTACTATAGACCATACAATTTTGAAATAGAATTAATAACAGAAACAAAAGATACTGTGTTACAAAAAACTATCGAGGATTTATTAACTACAAATAATATTCCATATGATTTATTAGATGAAGTATGGGATGAAGATGAAAAAATATATCATAATTTTTACGAAATATAAGGAGGTAAAATATGGGTAAAGTAAAATTTGGATTAAGCAATGTTCATGTTGCACCAATTACTGCTGTATCAGATCAAGGAGTATATACTTATGGAGATGTATTTGCAATACCAGGTGCAGTAAACTTAACACTTGATCCTGAAGGAGAAGAAACAAATTTTTATGCTGATAACATTAAATATTTTAATGTATATGCTAATCAAGGTTATTCAGGTTCACTAGAAATGGCATTGCTTAACAATAATTTTAGAGAAAAAATACTAAAAGAAACAAAAGATACCAATGGGGCATATGTTGAAAATGCTGATAATACACCAATAGGATTTGCATTTGGATTCCAAATTGAAAGTGATACAACAGGAAGAAGATATTGGTATTATAATTGTACTGCTGCAAGACCAGGAAATTCAGCAGCAACAATCGAAACATCAAAAGAACCACAAACTGAAACATTGAATTTAACAGTAGCACCAAGACTAGGAGACCATAATGTAAGAGTATTTATGGACAAAACAAATGATAATGAAACTGCATATAATGGTTTCTTTAGTAGTGTTTACGAATCTAATATTTCTGGATAATTAATTACTACTCTTATGAGTAGTACAAAGACTACTCATAGGGGTAGTTTTTTTAGTATTCATAAGAAAGAAGGAGGTAAAACATGGCAAGAGATAAAATTAAGGGTATAACCATAGAAATAGCAGGCGATACATCTAAATTAACAAAAGCAATTGATGAAACAAAAAAATCATTAGTAGATACTCAAAGAGAATTAAATAGTGTCAATAAGCTATTAAAGTTAGATCCAAAGAATGTTACATTATTACAACAAAAGCAAGAATTATTAACAAAAGCAATACAAGAAACAGAAAAAAGATTAGATGCATTAAAAGAATTACAAAAGCAATTTGGTGATACTTCTAAATTAACTGATGACCAAAAAGAAAAGTATCGTTTTTTAGAAAGAGAAATTGCACAATGTGAAACACAATTAAAAAACTTTAATGAAGAACAAGATAGTGTTAATAAAGGACAGCCATTTAAAAATATGTCCAAAGATGTAGAAGATTTGGGCAACAAATCACTTAAAACAGGTGATATTATTAAAGCTAAACTTGTAAGTGAAGCAATAATAAGTGGTGTAAAAAGTTTAGCAAGTGCTTTTAAAAGTGCTTTAAATACACTTGATGATTGGTCTAAAAAAGCAAAAGATTTAGAAGAACAAGAAACAAAAGTAGCTCGAGTAATGAAAAATACTACTAATGCTACTGATAAAGAAATAAATGCTTTAATTAAATTAACTTCACAACAAGAAAAACTTGGTGTAGTTAGTCAAGAAACACAATTAGCAGGATTACAAGAGTTAGGAACATATGTATCACAAAAAGAATCATTAGAAAAATTGTTGCCTGTAATGAACGACATGATAGCACAGCAATATGGTATTGGTGCATCAATGGAAAGTGCATCAGGTATTGCTACTATGATGGGTAAAGTTTTAGGTAATGGTCAAGTAGATGCTTTATCACGTTTAGGTTATAAATTTGATGAATCTCAAAAGAAAATACTTAAATATGGTAAAGAGGAAGAAAAAGTTGCCATGTTATCTGAAATCATCCAACAATCAGTTGGTGGTATGAATAAAGCATTGGGTGAAACCGATGCAGGACAATTAGAAATTGCAGCATCTTATTTTGAAGATATGCAGAAGAAAGCTGGTAAAGCATTTACAACTATTAAAGCAAAAATAGTTGGTCAATTTCTTCCATCAATAGAAAAAGTTGCAGATGCATTTGAAAGAATAATAGATGGTACATTGACAGTAGAAGAAGGCATAAAAACATTTTCAGATGTTATAGTAAATGCTATTCAAACACTTGGTGCAAAATTACCTGAAATATTAGTAAGTGTAACCGAAACTATTATTCAAATTTTACCAACAATTTTAGATACAATTTTAAAAATAATTTTAGAAGTGGCTAAAGAATTGGGTAAAGCAATGCCAAATTTGATACCAAGTTTAGTTGAGGGCTTATTAAATTTAGTAGATGTTATTTTAGATAATATTGATTTATTTGTAGATGCTGCTATAGAGCTTATAAAAGGCATGGCAATTGGCTTAATTCGTGCAATTCCAATTTTACTTGAAAAAGTGCCAACGATAATAGAAAAATTGATACAAACAATACTTTCTAATACACCAAAAATTTTAAAATCAGGAATTGAGTTAGTTGGTGGATTAGGTAAGGGATTATTAAATGCAGTACCAACTTTACTTAAAAATGTTGGAACAGTAGCAGGAAATGTTATATCAAAATTTAAAGAGGGATTTTCTACAGCTCTTAATATTGGTAAAAATATTGTCGAAGGTATTTGGAATGGTATTAAATCAGCATCAACTTGGTTATGGAACAAAATAAAAGGTTGGGTTAGTGATGTTTTAGGTTGGTTTGCTGATTTATTGGGTATTCACTCACCATCAACAGTATTTAGAGATAAAATTGGTAAAAATATTGGTTTAGGTGTAGCAGAAGGTATTGATGACACAATAGATACAGTAGAACAAGCAATGCAAGATTTATCAAGTGGGATAGAAGCATCAGTAAATCCTACAATTAATCCAACTGCAAATTCAAATCCTTTAATTATACAAATTGATAATTTTAATAATACTAGACAACAAGATGTACAGGCATTAGCTGAAGAACTTGAATTTTATCGTAAAAATAGTGCATTAGCAAAAGGTGGTATGTAAAATGAATGAAAATTATAAATGGAAAAATTATACATTTAATTCTAAAGGTATAATAATTGAAAAAACACCAATTGTTAATAAACCAAAACATTCATATACACAATATACAATACCAGGAAGAAGTGGGTATTTAGCAGTAGATAATAAAACATTTGATCCTATCTTGCTTTCAATTGAATGTCATTTAGATAATAACAATGTTGATATAAACGAAATAAGAGAATGGTTAGATGGATATGGTGAATTACAATTAGATAACGAAAAAAAATACACAGGTTATATATCAAATGCAATACCATTTGAAAAAGTGTTAAATTTTAGAAAATTTGTAATACAATTTACATTACAACCATTAGCCAAAGCAATTACACCAACAACAATAAATGCATTAAGTCTTAATACAATTACAGGAGATACATATATTAATGCAAATCCTAAAATAACAATAACAGGTACAGGAGATATAACATTTAAGATTAATAACATTGGATTTACGATATATGATGCTGATGGAACTTATGTATTAGATTGTGATGCAAAAGTAATAACAAAAAATGGTGTTAATCAATCAGGAAATATGAGTGGTGAATTTCCGTCTATATTGGATGGTACTAATACCTTAACTAAAACAGGTACAATAACAGCTTTAACAATAGAATACAACAAAACATATATTTAGGAGGTGCTTATGATAATATATCAAAGTAATTCTGAAAGAAAAACTAAAACAGGTACAAGTATATCTTTAATAAATGACGGATATTCAATTCAAGAATTAAAATTAAGTAAATTAAGTACACAAGAAGGGACACCAAGTCCAGAATATCCACAAGAAGTAAATACGATAAAAACAAGTATTGATATTATAATTACAAATGGGACAAATACAAATACAACAACAGTACCATTAGGTAATAATGAAATATGTGGAATAGGTGATTATAAAGATGAATTAATTGTTGATGAAAATGGTCATTGTTGGTTAAATAAGAAAATAGGTAAGTTAGTTTTAAATGGAACCGAAGATGATTTAAGTTGTCCAACAAAATATGATAACAACACAAAAGCAATAATAAGATATAGAGGTACAATAGATTTAGCAGGTAGTGGTACAAGAACAGACTTATTAAGTAATTACTTTATTGCAAGAAGTGATGTATATGCAGATAATGATAAAATAGGTTTTTATGCTAATACAAATGCTTATCTTAATTTTGCAATACATTATAATACAATTGGTGCAACAACAAGTTCAACTACTTCACAAATATTAAATTTAGCAAAAACTTGGTTAGGAACACATAACGTAATAACTTATTATAAATTAGCAACACCACAATTAATAGATTTAAATTATGACGTAGATTTAACATTATATGAAAGTGCAAATACAATTTCTAATAGTGAAAATGCTGATATGTCATTGACATATATAGAGCTTATAAATCTATCAAGAAATGGACTCGGATATTTAGCAAATGTATTAAATGCAAATATTACTGAAGAAATAAATGGTGAATATTCATTATTATTTGAATATCCAATAAATGATATTATGTCAGACCAATTAATAGAGGGAAGAATAGTAAAATGTAAAGTTAGTAATGGAACAGAGCAATGTTTTATAATAAAAAAAATAGAGAAAACTTTTAATAAAATAACAGTAAATTGCACTCATCTTTTTTATTTATTATTAGATAATTTGGTTGATGATGTTTATCCACAAAATTTAAGCCCAAAATCATTTTTAGATTGGGTATTAGCAAGAGCTAATTATGAGTTACCATTTACAACATCAACAAATGTATCAATTTCAAAAACTGCAAGATATGTAAGAAAAAATTTAGTTGAAGTTATCATGGGTAACATAGATAACTCCATGACTAATTTGTTTGGTATAGAAATTGAAAGAAATAATTGGAATATAGGATTAAAAGCACGTTTGGGTGCTGATAAAGGGGAAAAATTAATCTATGGCAAAAATATTACAGGAATTAATTTAACAATAGATACAAATGAAATGTACACAAGAATAATGCCTGTAGGGTTTGATGGTTTAATATTACCTGAAAAATATGTAGATGCTGATAATATTGATGATTATCCATATCCTAAAATTGGTATATTTGAATTTAGTAATATAAAATATGATCCTAATGATCCAAATGCATATCAAACAGAAGAAGCAGTTTATCAAGCATTAAGAGATGCAGTAGAAGAATTATATAATAATGGTGTAAATATTCCAAGAGTAAATATGAAAATAGACTGGTTGGAGTTAAGTAAAACAGAAGAATATAAAAACTATTCAAGTTTAGAAAGAGTAGCTTTAGGTGATACTATTCATGCTGAAATATTTGGATTAGATTATACTACAAGAGTAATAAAAACAGTATATAATCCATTAACTAACATGATAGAGCAATTTGAAATAGGAACATTTCAACCATCCTATGCTACACAAATGAATAAGTATCAAATAGAATTAAAAGAAATTCCAGAATCGGTACTTGCTGAAGCTCAAACAAATGCAACAAATTTAATTACAAATGCAATGGGTGGATATGTTTATAAAACAACAAGTGATTTATATATTATGGATACTAATGATCCTGATACAGCTCAAAAAGTATGGAGATGGAATATAAATGGACTTGGGTATTCAAATACAGGAATAAATGGAACATATGAACTTGCCATGACAATGGATGGTTCTATAGTTGCTGATTTCATAACAGTAGGTGCGTTAAGTACAGAAAGAATTAGTGGGTTTAATGAAGTAGTTATAGGAATAGAAAATCAAATTGATAATGTTTCTAAAAATATAGATGAAAACGGAAATATAACCGAAGTAACAACTACAACAGGATTTACATTTAATGCTAGTGGATTACATATTGGTGGTGATGGGTTTGAAGCACAACATACATCAACAGGAACTTACTATAAAGATGGTGATTCAATTACAGGACAATATACTAAAGATGGTTCAAAGCAAAAAGATTTAGAGTTGTTTGGTACATATAGTTATGGAAAAGAAAATATAAATGATACACCAATGTTTGTAGCACAATTATATACAAATGAAAATAATGAAGTGGGATTTGGTCATTTCTACAATGGAGGTGATTGATAATGGCATTAAGTAAAACATTAATAGCAAATGGTTCAAGAAATCACCATAAATTTACATTAAATATAACTGAAGATAGAACTGAAGGAAACAATTCGTATTTAAGTTATACATTTATTTTATCACCAATTGTTAAAAATTATGATTGGTATGGATGGGGAAATAAAATATCTTATTCAATATCAATAGGCAGTAATACTTATACAGGAACAATACCATCATATAATGGAACATCAACAGTAACATTAAAAAGTGGTAGCAATATAGAAATAGAACATAATAGTGATGGAACTAAAACAATTAATATTTCATTTAGTGTAAGTGATACAGCAGCACAAAGTTATACACCAGGAAATGCAAGTGCTAGTGATACATTTACATTAACTACATTACATACAGCACCAAGCATAACAGATATAGACATAGAAGAAACAAATTCAACTTTAACAACATTAGGCATTGATGATGATGTAGTAGTTCAATTTTTATCACAAAAACAAATTACAATAACTTCTTCATTTTTTGATGATGCAACATTATCAAGTTGTAGTGTTTATCACAACAACGTATTAATAGGAACTTCATCAAGTAATGTGGTATTAATAGATTTTAGTAGTTTAGGTGAATTAATTACTATTCAGAGTGGTGGTGGTGAATATGTAGGACTATCAATTGTTGTTACAGATAGTTTGGGTGGTTCTACAACTCAATTAGCTACTTATGAAATAATAAAATATGCTAAACCTACAATTGAAAATACATCAACAACAATAAAAAGAAAAACAGGTAATGGAACAGTATTAACCGATAATAAAGTAAATTTAAATTTTGTAGGAACTGCATATAAAGAAAACGACTTAATAGGTAATAACAACACTCCAATAATTAATTATAAAATATGGACAACAACAGAACCAAGTTATACATCAGTTAATCCAACAATTAGTGGAAATAATGTAACAATAACAAATTATGAAATAAGTAGTATTGTTTATACTGATGTTTATAATTACAAAATACAAATAATAGATAGTTTTGGAAATTATGCTGAAAAACAAGATACAATTCCAACAGGTACAAGTTTATGGACAGAATATAAAGATCGTGTAGATTTTTTAAAATTACAAGTTAATGGTCAAGATGTTGTAACTAATATAAGTGGTCTTGAAACTGAATTATATTATGACCAAGCAGGTACTAATTCAACTATATTATTATCTGATAGTGCAGCAAATTATACATATATAGAAATTTTTTACTATGCTACTAATTTTTATAAATCAGACAAAATATATTTACCAAATGGAAAAAAAGCATCATTAAGTGTTAATTCATATTATGCAACAGGCAATGATTTGTATCAATATTTTTATACAAAAATAATAGATATTAGTGGTACTTCAATAACCGTTGAAAAAAATACTGAATTAAGAATTTTAAATAATAGTGTTAATAATCATACTACTAATAATAATATATATATTACTAGAGTAGTTGGAATAAAATAGAAAGGAATAAAATATGAGTGATGATTTGATAAAAGAAAAGTTTGCTAATCACGAAGAGAGAATAGAAAACTTAGAAAAAAATACTAAAATATTAGAAACTATGAATTATCGTTTAGGGAAAATGGAAGAAAGTGTCAAAAGTATTAATGAAAAATTGGATGGCACAGTTAAAGAAAAAGGCAAAAAATGGGATAAGTTAATAGATTATATATTCTATGCAATATTAGGAATATTACTTGGATATATAGCTATTAAGCTAGGATTAAAGTAGGAGGTAAAATGGAAAAAGCAAAAAAAATAGCAAAATATACAGTTAATAGTTTAAATATGATTAATTTTATTTTAGTAGGATTAGGGGAAATATTTAATTGGAATATAGGAATTGCTAGTAAAGTAATTATATTTATAGCAGGTGCTATTTCTTATTATTTAGTTGGTGGTAAATTATTTGAAGTAGAAGAAATAGTACCTGATAAAGAAGAAAAATAAATAAAAGGATGTGATATGATATGGAAAATATAAATATACTAGTTAATAAAAAAACAAGAATGACTTTTATTTCTAAAAATGTTATTGGAAATGATGGAGAAAATTTACAAGAAAATTTAATATTTTCGTTTCAAGATGAATTTGTTGACGGAACAGCTAGACTTGAATTAATTAAATCAGATAAAACAAAATCATATATAATGCTTACAAAGATAGATAAAACATATCAATTACCAGTAAAATCAGTTATAACTAAAATTGGTAAATTAGATATGCAATTAGTTATAACTGAAGGAACAAATGATGAAGAAATACCAATATTTAAAAGTAACAAATTTTATTTAGTTGTTAATTCAAGTATTAATGCACAAATTGAAGAACCTGAAGATTATCCAGAATGGATCGATGTAGCTAATACTAAACTTAATACATTAGATGAAGCAATTACTGAATCTTCTAATTTAGATATAGATATTAATAAAGTAAATAATATTGCAACAATTACATTAACTGATAAAGAAGGCAACACGAAAGAAGTAGAAATATATGATGGTGAAGATGGTAATAACGGTCAAAATGGTGCTGATGCCAAAATTAATGGTGTAAATACATTAACAATTACTGCTGGAGAAAATATTACATTAAATCAAAGTGGAAGTACATTAACAATAAGTTCAACAGGTGGTAGTGGTGGAACAATTGATTATGAAGAATTAGAAAACTTGCCAAAAATAAACAATGTTGAATTAAAAGGAAATAAAACAACAAGTGATTTAGGTATTAATATTCCAACAGTACCAACAAATGTAAGTGCATTTACTAATGACGCAGGTTATTTAACACAACACCAAGATATAAGTGGTAAATTAGATACATCAGCAGTTAAAACAAGTTTAAATACAACACAGGGAAACGTATATGATGTTACATATATCAATTCAACATTAGGTGATATAGAAACATTATTAGGAGGTATCTAATGAGTATAGCAAGTGAAATATCTCGTATTCAAAATGCAAAAGCAAGTTTAAAAACTTCAATAAATGCTAAAACAGACGCACAACACCAAATAAATGATGAAAATATTGATGACTATGCAGGTTTTGTAGATAGCATAAGTGGTGGTAGTGTAGATACAACAGATTTAAGAACAGTTGTAAATATGACAGGTATAAATACTCCTGTTTCAACACCATACGAAGATTACCCACAAACACTTTATGATGGTTATATTAATGTGTTAAAAAATCAAGATACATTATTTAATAATATGACTAAATCAACAAGTACAGGTTCAATTAGTGAAGGTTTAGGATTGCCAGTATATGAAATGAAAGCAACTAAATTAAGTACACAAAACACAAATGTATTGCCTAGTGAATATCAACAATTAACATATATAGAAAGCACAGGAACACAATACATAGATAGTTCATTTGCACCAACAAGTAATAGTAAAGTAGAATTTGATTGGCAAGCAGTATCTTTATCACAAACAGCAAGTCCAACATCAGGAATAAGAATATTTGGTATGGGTGCAATTGCTTCACCAAGTGCAAATTCAACAAGATTTGCTATAGGAATAGACAATACATTAACACAAATATATTATGGAGTAGGTGCAACTAATAACAATTTTACATTGCCAACAGGACAAACATTATATGATAGAATGTTGTCATTTATAGATTTAAAAAATAGTACCTGTGGACAAAATGGAACAACATATAATATAAGTAATGTTGATTTTATTAATCCAAATAAATATACAGCTTTTTTATTTGCAAGACGTGGAACGGGTGGTGTAGTAGAAGGACAAGGAGATATTAAAGTATTTGATGTTAAATTCTATGAAGATAATGTATTAGTAAAACATTTCATACCAGTTAAAAAAATAAGCAACAATGAAGTTGGAATGTTTGAAATATATGAACAAAAGTTTTATGCAAATGATGGAACAGGTGATTTTGTTGCAGGTAGTGTTGTTAGTAGTATAGATTTGCCTAATCCAAAATTTCCAATACCGATAAATGTTGTTAAAGGCAATACAAATTTATTTGATGATAAAATAGAATTAGGAAGCATTAATCCTGATACAGGTGCATTAGTAACAAATAATGCTAGAACAAGAAGTATGAATTATATAAAAGTTGAACCCAATACAACTTATTCTATAACAAGAACAAAAACGGATGGTTTTAGGTGGATTGTTGCTTATGACCAAAATAAAAATGGTGTAACAGATGGCAATTATGATAATCATGCTAGTGCCTTAGGAATGTTATTAACTAATAAAGCAACAGGAACATTTAGAACTTCACCAACAACACAATACATAAAATGGTATGATACAAGTTCAACTGATTTATCAGAAAACGTAATGATAAATGAAGGAAGTGTACCTTTTGCTTATGGAGAAAGTTGGATTTATATAACAATAACAGATGGAGTAAATACAAAAAAAACACCAATTTTTTTAAACAATAATGAGATATGTGGAATTGGGACATATAAAGATGAATTAGTAATTGATAAAGTAGGACATTGTTATTTGAATAAAAAAATAGGTAAAATAACATTTAATGGTACTGAAAGTTGGAATTTTACAAATAATGGCAATGCTTGGTATATATCAAGTTGGGCAAGTAATAATAATGCAAAAGTACCAGCAAGCAATGATGATTTATCAAATAGTTTGTCTAATTATTTTATAAATATAGCAAAAAATGATGTAGCAACAGAAACAAATGGAATTGGTATTGCAACAAATGGCGAAATAGATATAAAACACGAAGATTATTTAACAAGTTCAAGTGATTTTACAACATGGTTATCATCACATAATACAATACTTTATTACATTTTAGAAACACCAACAACAATAGACTTAAATCAAACAATAGATTTAACATTATATGAAGGTGCAAATACAATAACAAATAGTGAAAATGCTGATATGGAAATAAAATATATAAAAGATACATACGAATAGGAGGTGAAATATGAAAGTATTTACAAGTCAAGAATTTATAAAAAAATTAAAATGGTTAGTTAATGATGTGCCTAACGTATATTATAGTGGCTCTAATTGGTCTAAACTCAATTCTAAAGGACAATGGCAGTTTGATTGCGTGTTATCTGTAAAATCAATTCTATGGGGTTTTAAAGCCGATAAGAACTTATTTAGAGGTGGTACAGTATATAAATCTAATGGAGTACCAGATTTCACTTGTAATGGTGCTTTAAATTATTGTACAGATGTATCTACAAAATTTGATAATTTAGTGCCAGGTGAATACTTATGTATGAAAGGTACAAGTTATAATCATACAGGAATTTATTTAGGAAATGGAAAAGTATTTGAAGATACAAGCTGCAGAACATGGGGAGTTAGTAAAGCTGTTATAAGTGATATAGATAGTAAAGGAATACGAAGTAGAAATGGTGTTAAATGTCTTAAATGGACATATCATGGCAAGTTAAATTACATAGATTATAGTCAAGAACCTAAACCTGTAAATCAAGTAATGATATGGCAAGAAGCAATGAATAAACAATGGAATTGTGGACTTGCAGTTGATGGATCATTTGGTTCAGCTTGTACAAAAGAAGCAATGAAACATTATTTACATTACTTGATTAATGCACCAATAATGGTTAAATGGTTGCAAGAAAGACTTTTACAATTAGGTTATTCTGTTGGTAGTTGTGGTGTTGATGGATCGTTTGGAAACGATACACTAAAAGCAGTTAAAAAATTCCAAAAAGATAAACATATTGCAGTTGATGGTTATGTAGGCAGTGCAACAGTAAAAGCATTAACGGAATGAAAGAAAAAGATATATATAATACAATAGCTGAAGAACAACCATGCTGTATGCTGTGTGGTAAAGGGTATAATTTACATATTCATCATATACGATATGGGAGTTGTGGAAGGCATACATATTTTGGAAATATAATAAGACTATGTATTGATTGTCATGCTAAAGTACATCAAAATAAAAAGAAATGGCAACCAATATTAATTACCATAGCTAATGAACATGAAAAGAAAATGAATAGACTAGCTTAATCGCTAGTCTTTTTTTATTGCAATAATTTATTTAATATAGTATAATACAAAACTTGACAAGGGGAGTTTTATGAAATTTATTGAAAATGAACATTTATATAATTTTATTCTTTCTAGTATGTATTTTAATGAAGCAAGAAAAGAAAAAGAAATATTTATGTTATGGAGACAAGGATATAATAATTGTGATATAGCTAAACAAGTGGGTTATACTGAAGGAACAATTAGAAATAGAAAAAAAGATTTGCTTAATAGATGCAATACATTATTACAAAATCAATATTAATTTACGAACTATTACGAATAATTACGAGTTTTACGAATTATTGCACTTTATTTGCCTTTACAACAACCTTTTATAGTGTATTATAGCAACTCGAGGTGGCAAATGATAGAGAAATTAAAAATAAAAGCATTATACGATGATTTTGTAAATAAAGTGAATCTAACTGATGAACAAAAAAGAATACTTGATATGATGCTGAATAAAGATAAAATTGTTAAAATGAGTTTAGAAATAGGTGTTAGTGAAAGAACAATAAAATATGAGATACAAAAAATAAAAAAACTATATAATACATACTTACAAATAGAAATAACAAAGATGATTAGTCTAATGGACTAATTTTTTTTGCCTTTTTTTAGCATTTTTATAGTGTTAATTAGTATTAATCTATACTTGAAGGGAGAAGGTAGCAGATATTATTTTAAAACAATAATTATGCTTAAAACCTTCTTTTTTCATTTTATAGGAGGGAAAATGTTTAACAATCCATACTTGTCAAATGTGTATAATCAACAGGCAAGTTTAGAAAGAATTAATGAACAAATTAATCAACTTGAAAATCTAAAAAAACAAATGCAACAACCACAACCACAACAACCTACATCACTTACACAAAATTTTCAATTAGCACCAACTACAAGAGATGTAATTAGATATGCGAGTTCAATGGAAGAAGTGCAAAGAGAAATGGTAATTGGTGAAACACCATATTTTAGTAAAGATATGTCGGTTGTATGGGTAAAAAATATTAAGGGTGAAATAAGAACATATGAACTAACAGAAATATTACCAAAAGATGATAAAGACATTAAAATTGAATACTTACAGGCACAAATTGAAGAATTAAAGAAAGGGATGAAAAAGCATGAATCCTATGCAAATGTTAATGAGCCAATTAATGAACCAATTGAAAGCGAAAAATCCTCAAATGTTTCAAATGTTTCAAAATATGCAAAAAAATCAAAATGATCCAAAAGAAATGATAAAACAAATGACAAGTAAATATAAACCAGAACAAATAGAAAATTTTAAAAAATATGCTAATAGTTTTGGAATAACAAATGAACAACTTGAAAATTTTGGTATCAAGTAAATTGATATAAATTATAGAAAGGAGGTAAATATGAACAACGGCATTCAACCTACTGTAGAATTAGCTACAAACAATGGTGGTTATCCATATCCAGTATATCCAATGATGAATGGTGGAGGATTTGGTAATAGTGGCTTTTTGGGTGGAGATGGTTGGATTGTTTTACTACTATTACTAGCATTTGGTGGCTGGGGTAATAATGGTAATGGAAATGGTGGTTTCTTTGGTGGTAGAGGATTTGATGATGGATATGCATGGTTGTCTAATGGACAAAAAGAAATCATGCAAAATACTAATAATGGATTTGATACATTGCATTTAAGTAATCAACTAGAAAGTAATAAAGATGCGATCAATGATTTAGCAGCATCTATTTGTAATGGATTTAATAATACTAATACAAATCTATTAACAGGATTTAATTCACTTAATACATCTTTTTTAAATTGTTGCTGTGATAATAAATTAGGTATTGCTGATTTAAAATATACAGTAGCAACTGAAAACTGCCAGGATCGTCAAGCATTAAATGAAGGTGTAAGAGATATAATTGCATCTCAAGTAGCAGGAACTCAACGTGTACTTGATAAATTATGTCAACTAGAACTAGATAATGTAAAGACACAAGTAGATGCTAAAAACGATAGAATTGCTGATTTACAAAGAGAATTATCAATGAAAGATTTACAAGCATCACAAATTGCTCAAAACTCATTTATTGCTCAAGGATTTGCTAATGAAGTAGACCAACTATACAACAGATTAAGCAACTGTCCAGTACCTAGTACACCAGTTTATGGACGTACACCAATATTCACTTGTCCTAACAACAATGGTTGTGGATGTAATGGATATAACAACCTAATTTAAGCATGAAGTAGATTACTACTAGCTCGATAACGAGAACTTGCAAAATTCCCCTTATAGGGAAAACGATAGAGAGTAGACAAGTTCTATTCTCTTTTATTTAAGAAAGGAGAAAAGATATGATACAAACAATTATAAATGAACCATTAGTATTATCAAGTAATTCAAGTCCAATAGTTTTTGATGCAACAGATGTAAGAACTAGATGTGCATATTGTTGTAATGGGGGATGGTTAGATTATCAAGATGGAAATCCTATATTTAAAATGTTTGGAAATGGATATACAGGATATTACGATATTAATTTTAGTGCTTCAGTTAGTTCAGCAACTGCAGGAGTAGTAGCAATAGGATTATATGAAGATGGAATACTTATACCAGATACAGTAAGAGCAGTTACATTGGCAGCAGCAGATGATTATGAAACAATTTCATTTAATAAGAAATTAAGAGTATGCCCTAGAGGAACGTCAAATATAACTGTAGCTAGTGTTCCAAGTGTAATAACACCAACTACACCAACAACTCCAATTACAACTGAAATACCAATTATTACCAATGCTACATTTAATATTAAAAGAGATAGTTAATGTATAACAATTTAGATATTAAGTCATTAATTTTACAATTATATAGTGTTATATTGCTAATAAAAGACTTCAATAATGCAGATTTAATGCAAGAATTGTGCAATCAAGATGAACATTATTTAAAAAAAATAATACAACAAAATGAAGAAATAATTAATCTTTTAAAGAAAGGAGGTAATAATGGAAGAAAAATTAATTGAAAAAACAAAAAGTTCAATTGAACAAATAATAGAAGGTGATATATCACCAAATAATATTGAATACTTATACAAATTAAGTAAAATAAATCATATGGCAAAGGAGGATAAAAATATGTATGGAAATTATATGGGAAGAAATCCAGGATATGACACATATGGACGTGGCATGGAATATGGAAGAAATTATGGTGCTAGAGGATATGATTCAAGGTATCGTGGAGAAGAAAACCTAGATAGAATGTATAATGAATATGGTAGATATATGGAAAATCGCAATAGATATGGTGCAGGAGAAGAAACTGATAAATCATTTTATTATATGGTTAAATCATTAGAGGATTTTATTCGTGTATTACATGAAGAAGCAGAAACACCACAACAAAAGCAAATGCTACACGAAACTTTACAAAGAAGTATGATGTAAAGTGTATAAATTTTATAATGCTAATGCTGTAAACAGATTTACTGATGATTGTGTTATAAGAGCCATATCATGTGCTACAGGTAAGTCATGGGATTATGTATATGACTATTTAAGTGATATAGCTCAATATGAAGGCACATTATTAGATAAAAGAGATTTTGTAATAAACTATTTGGATATAACATATCAACGATTATATAACATTCATGGTAGTGTAGGGGAAGTATCAGCTATGTTTCCAAATAATACTATATTAATAACTACAAGAGGACATATTTTATGTTCTAAAAATGGAATTGTTTATGATACATTTGATCCAAGAGATAGAGAAGTAGAATATGTTTGGCTTGTAAAATAAGGACTTTTAAGTCCTTTTTTAATGTAAACAATTGACAAAACAAACGTAAATATATATAATATGTCAATTTGAAAAGGGGGTGAAATATATGGAATGTATTATTACATATCAAAAATCTAATGGAGAAATATTCATAAGACCTTATAATCATTCATTTATTACATTAAGACATAAAAAAGGTGAGGAAACATCAATGGGTTGGAAAATAATAAATATTCATTATCGACATAATGATAATTATTATTGTTATGATGATTTTATGAGAATATTTAGAAATGGTGTTGAACGAGAACTAAAAGAAAAAAGAAGAAAAAGACTTGTAAAATATGCTATAAAACAATTAAACAAACTAGCATAAATTATTATTTAAAACCAAAGTGTAAACTAAAATAATTTTTATATTGACTTAAAAAATAAACAATGCTAAAATGAAATTAAGTTAGATGAAACAATATGGCTTTGGTTTAAACGAACTTAACATAATATATATTAAAAGATTTTAACCAAAGTCATCAAAAGTGATTTTGGTTTTTTTAACTTAAAGAAAGGAGTAAAAATGAGATTAAAGGGTTGGGCTAGATTTGTTATTACACTAATTATGATTCATATAAGTTTTTTTATATGGAAACAAACAGGAATACTTGGTGAATTAGCACAAAAAGACGTATTTTACATGATATTATGCATCGCTAGTTGGTTTTATTTAATCATAGGGCAGACATTAATTTATCGAGCTTTATGGGAAAAATAAAAATCGGAGGGATGTCCGATTTCTTGTAAAAAAATATCTTTACAACAAAGAGTATAACACATATCTAATTAAAAAACAATGGGGGTTTATTGAAGGGAAGGAATATTATGGCTGAAAAACGTATGTTTACAAAAAGAATAACTGAAAGTGATGCATTCCTAGATATGCCTCTATCAGCACAATGTCTATATTTTCACTTAAACATGAGTGCAGATGATGATGGATTTGTAAATGCACCAAAAAAAATACAAAGATTAATTGGTGCTAAAGATGATGACTTAAAACTTTTAATAGCTAAATCGTTTGTTTTAGTGTTTGAAAGTGGAATATTGGTAATAAAACATTGGCGAATGCATAACACAATAAGACAAGATCGATACCATCCAACAGATTATCAAGAAGAATTTAAAAAATTAAACTTAAAAGACAACAATTCTTACTCATGGCAACCAAATGGCAACCAATTGGAAACCGAGTATAGATTAGATAAGAGTAGATTAGATAAGAGTAGATTAGATAATAAATATATAGTCGAGATACTCGACCACTTAAATGTGAGAACAGGTCAACACTATAAGCCAACAACTAAAAAAACAAGAGATTTAATCAAAGCTAGATTTAATGAAAACTTTACAATAGAAGATTTTAAAACAGTAATAGACAAAATGTGTGTAGAATGGATGAATACTGATATGCAAAAGTATTTAAGACCAGAAACTTTATTTGGAAATAAATTTGAAAGTTATCTTAACAGAGAATTAACTGAAAAAGAAAACTTCCAATGGGAATATTTGAAAGGAATGTATGATGAAGAAAAGTAAAAAAATTAGTTCATTTATAGCAACATTAAAAGTAGCATATCCAAGATACTTTAATGAAATGGAAAAAGAAGATTTTATAGCATTTACAAATATGCTAGAAGAAATGCTAGGAAATTATAATGAACAAACATTAAGTAAAGTGGCAAGACAAATTATAACAGCTAAAAAATATATGCCATCTATATCGGAGATTATAGAATTGTGCGATAACACGAAAGTTGAAATAAGAAACGAAATAGTTGAAAGAATGATAGAAGATAATTATTTTAGATCATCCAGAGAAATAGAAAAAGTTTATTTGTGGCTAGAAGAAGGAATTATTCCTGAATGGTTTAGAAAAGATATGATGAAATATTACAACAGTATGATAGAAAGTAAAAAATTAATTGAAGGGTAGGAATTTATGACATACGAAGATATACAAAGAGCTAACGAAAGTATTAATGCTACATTACTAAAAAATGAAAAGACAGGTAAAGAGATAGGTTATTATGCAGAAGTTAATCAAAGAATAAAAGCATTTAGAATGTTATATCCTGAAGGAACGATAGAAACTGAAATGATATCTAATGAAAATGGTGTATGTGTATTTAAAGCATCAATTGTAATTCCATTATTAGATGATGAAGGAAAGTTAGTAGACACATATTTATTAGCAACAGGTCATGCATATGAAAAAGAAAATAGCACATTTATAAACAAAACAAGCTACATAGAAAATTGTGAAACATCAGCGGTAGGAAGAGCATTAGCAATGTGTGGTATTGGAATCGACAAAAGTATAGCAAGTGCTGAAGAAGTAATAAACGCAGTTAATAATCAAGATCCAACAAAAGAAGATGCCGAAAACTATTTAATAACATTTGGTAAATACAATGGCAAATTATTAAGTGAAGTTATTAAAGATGGTTGGTATAAGAATTATTTGTTAAATGGAGATAATGATTACATAAAAAAATGTATTGAATTATTAACAGGTGAAAAGATGCCATTAGAAGAAGAACAAAATGAAAGATTAGAATTAATTAATGACTTAAATGGATTAGTTGAACTAACAAACACAGATTATGAAAAATTGCTAGCACATTATAAGGTTGAATCAAATGCTAAAATGACAACTGAACAATTGAAAGAAGCAGTAGAAAAATTGAGGGGAAAATTATGTTAGTGTTAAATGAAAATGAGTTTGAAATATTAAAACGTGCAGAAGATATACTTGGTCATCAATTTGATTGGCAAATAAAAGATGATGAAATGACAGGATATGTCAATGAAGATGTGTTTAGTATTATTGATGATTTATGTACTGAAACAGATATGTTAAAAGAACAACTAGATGACCAAAAAGAACATTATGAAGAATTAATAAGAGATTGTTATAAACCAATATCACCTTATGAATTTTATGGGGTGAGTGAGAATGATTTCTAAAGAATATTTTGAAAAATATGATACTTGTTACAACAAATTTAATTCATATGAACATATTTATTGTAGCAAATGTCATCATAGTATGTATTTTAAATCAAATTATCCAACACCATGTAATCATTGTGGTACATTGGTATATCCAACAAAGAGAAGTGAATTTAAAGCAAAAATAAAAAGTAAAATGATTAGAAATAGAGGAGAAAATAATGAATAAAGTATGTTTAATTGGTAATTTAACTAAAGAGGTTGAGGTAAGAATAACAAAATCTAATTTTAAAATAGCTAATTTTATATTAGCAATAACAAGAGATATGAAGAATAAAGATGGAGAATATGAATCAGATTACATTAGTTGTGTAGCATACGGAAATACTGCTGAATTAGTAAGTAAGTATTTAGAAAAAGGAAGTAAAGTATCAGTAGAAGGACACATACAAACAGGTTCATATGAAAACAAAGAAGGAAAGAAAATATATACAACAGATGTAGCAATAGAAAAGATACAATTCCTAGATAGCAAAAAGTAGGTGATTAATATCGACTTAATGAATGAATTGCAAGCAAAAATAAGACAACTAGAAGCCAGTTTAAAAGAATTAAGAGTATCAGGCACAAATTATGCTAAAGCAGAAAGAGATTACAAAATACTATTAAGACAAGAATGTTTAAAGTTAAGAGATGATGGTATGGCAATAGGTATGATAGATAAAACTTGTTATGGAATACCAAGTGTTGCAGAAGCTAGATTTCAAAGAGATGTAGCACAAACAATATACCAAGCAAATCAAGAAGCTATTAACACATTAAAACTACAATTAAGATTAATTGAAAATCAAATAAGCAGGGAGTTTGGTTCTAATAATTAGGAGGAAATATGTTAAATAGAGTAATTAATTATATGAGGGAGTTTGGTTCTATAACATCATTTGAAGCATTTACTGATTTAGGATGTACAAGATTAAGTGAGTACATAAGACAAGCAAGATTAACATTAAATGTAAAAGATAAATGGGAAAAGACAGTAAATCGTTATGGGGAAAAGGTTGAATATAAAAGATATTGGATAGAGGAGTAATTATGAAAAAGAAAAACAATATTTTTAACAACATTAAAAGAACATGGGTAGATTTTAAAGATTGGTTTAGTTATGTTAAAGACCAAAAAAAATATATGGAAAAAGCAGAAGAAAAGGAAGATACAATTGATTGCTTAAAAAAACAAATTGAAGATTTGAAATATTACATTGAAGGATATAAACAAGTAAAAATAGAACAAGATGAATTAATTGCAAAATTGGATGCAAGAATCCAAATACTAAATCAAAAATATAGTGATTTAAAGAAAGTAGAAAAAGAAAAGAATAAAAAAATTGAAGAGCTACAAATATTTATTAGTCAATTAGGTAATGATCTAGAACAAACAGAATATAGAAGAAGAGTAAATGCAGTAGAAATAGGTCATAGACAACGTAAGATAAATAAACTAGAGAAAGAGAAAGAAGAATTACAACACGAAATAGAAAAGAAAGACCATAAAATTAACTTTTTACAATCAAGTAAACACGCACCAACAAAAGAAGAAATAATTGCTTATGAAACACAAATGAAAGCAGTTGAAAAGAAATATAAAGCAACTTCAGTAACAATGAAAAATGATGTACCAAGTATTATAACTAAATAATAAAATTAAAAAGCCAAAAATGATATTTTTTTCATATAAACAACCTATTTTATTTGTCTGTATGTGCGAGTTTGTTTGGCTGAGTTTGGCACATACTTTTTAAAGGAGAAATAATGATTAATAGTCCAATATTTTATATGGGAAACAAATATAGATTACTAAATCAATTAATACCTTTGTTTCCTAAAAAAGAATGACTTTTAGTGATAGAGATATTAATGGTAATTTAGTTAGAAAAATTGAAAAAGGTTATGTAAAAAAAGATGATTTATTAAATATATTAAAAGGAGAATAAATGAAACCAAACTACAAATGTAGTATATGTCATAAAACACTAGAAAATAAAGATACAATAAGATTAGCTAAGCAATTATATGGTATATCTTATGTAGGTGGTCATCAAACAGTAAGTAAGTATGATTTTTGTAAAGAGTGTTATAGGAAATTTGAGGGTTGGTTGAAGAAACACAAGGAGAACAAATGATATATGAAGATTATGAATCAATATGGAATAAAATAAGAAAACTAGAAGAAGATTTATTTAAAGCAATAAGTAAAAGAGATGAATTATTTGATAAAACACAACCAAAATCACCAAAATTAGACAAAGAAAAGGTTGATGGCATGAATCCTACTAATATGATGGATACATATGTTATACAAAAAGAATATTTGAATGAAAAAATAAATCATTTAAATCAAACATTGGATGATATGTATCAGGTATTAAGGCGAAAAAGGGAAGAATTAAGATTAAGTAAAAATCCATATGACAAAATATATAATTATTATTGCATAGAAAGATTAAGTATATACAAAATAAGCTGTTTAATGAATTATAGTGATTCACAAATATATAGAAAATTAAAAAAAATGGGTATAGAGGTAAAGATGCAAAAAAATGCAAAAAAAACTATGTTATTATGATAGTGTGAGTTATCACAAACAATTGTAAGGAGTTGCTTTTAGGCAATACTCAATGCTGCTTATAGGCAGCATAGAGTAGATATAATTTAGGAATGATACACCTACAACCTTTACTCTTTGGCATCTCAAAGCCAATATACTTGATTGGGTGAAATAAAAGCAATCAAAGGACAAAGTATCAATGTTTGCAAACTGTATATCTATTCTATGGTGCTTATATAGTACACATTAGATTGTTCACCCCAATTTGTACTACCTTGATGGTAGTACACTAAATAATATACAAAAATTAAAATTTATAATAAACCGAAGCCAACATTTTTTATTTTTCCTAGTATATTATTTAGTGTAGTATCATTAAATGGTACAAAAATTAAAGAGCATAGTTGCTCTTTTTTTATAGAAAGGAAAAATAAAATGAAAAAAATTATAACAATTGATGGTAAAGAATACACTATGAAAAGTAGTGCATATACTCAATTTGCTTATAAAGATATGACAGGTAGATCATACTTAAAAGATATGCAAAAAGTAATTAAAGCAGTTGGTGATAAAGAAAAACTAAATGAAGATTTATCATTACTTGATGAATTAACAGGATTAGTATTAGATGCTGCATATATCATGATTACTGAAGCTGATGCTAGTCAAGTTGGTTCAAAAGAAGATTTTTATAAGTCAATTGATTCAATTTATGATGATTTTACATGGATAGAAGAAGTTATTTTACTTGCTTGTACTCCCATATCAAGGCAATTACAAGCAGACATCAACAAAATCCAACAGTAATAAAGAAATTGATGAGTATGATGTAATTGCATTAGCTAAAAGACTTAATATAACATTTGATGATATGAAAGAAATGAGTTTTGTATCATTAATGAATATATTATTATCAAGTGTTGAAGAACATTCTGATGTACGAGAAGGAACAGAAGAAGATGCAAGAAAATACTTTGGTTAGGAGGTAATTATGGCAATAAGTACAATAAACATAATTATTATATGTGTAACATTAGTATTAATATACATAATTGATAAAGTATGGAAAAAGTAATAATTATGTGTGGTGGTGTTTATGATAACTTTACAAAACCAAAAGCATTAAGTGTAATAAATGGGGAAACACTACTAGAAAGAACAATTAGATTATTAAAAAAAAATAAAATTAGTGATATATTAATTAGTTCTAATGATTGTCAATTTGAGAAATATGGAACAGTAATATATCATGAAAATTCATATAGATATGAGAATGGGGAAGTAAAAGGTTATTGGATAGATGCTTATTATCCTACTAAAGAACCATGCATATATTTACATGGTGATGTTTACTATACAGAAGATGCTATTAAGAAAATAATTAACTTAAATCCTAGTGTAAATACCTTTATTGGAAATGAAGTAGCAAGAAATAAAGAACATAAGAATTGGGGAGAACCATTTGGATGGATAGTGGTTGACCAGGAAACATTTAGAAAAGGTATAGAAGAAACAAAGAAACTACAAGATGATGGCAAATTAGAAAGAGGATATGCATTAAGTTGGGAATTATATCGTGTTCTTAATGGCTTAGATCCTAATAAGCAATACATAAATGATGATACATATCTATCAATAGATGATGAAACAATAGATATAGATGCAGAATGGCAAATAGAGGTATTAGATGAAAGAATACGAGCTAGAAGCAAGTAATGTATTTTATGTTTCAAACTTTAATGTTATCGGAGGAGTTGAAACATATATATATGAACTTGCCAAGAAATATAACCAATATGATATAGCAGTAGTATATAAAACAGGACATCCAAATCAAATAACAAGATTAATGAAATATCTTAGAGTACATAAATACAAAGGTGGATTAATTAAGTGTAAAAAGTTTTTTTGTAATTATGAAACTGATATAGTAGATAATGTAGATGCAGAAGAATATACACAAGTAATTCATGCCATGTTTAAAACAAATAAAATAACACCAAAAGTTCATCCAAAGATAAATAACTATTTAGCAGTAAGTAAAATAGCTGCTGAAGAGTGGAAAGAATTAACAAGTATTCATGCCGAAGTATGTAGGAATCCATTAAGTTTAGAAGAGCATAATAATGTTCTTCTTTTAATATCAGCAACAAGATTAACAAGAGAAAAAGGTAAAGATAGAATGGAGAAACTTGCAAGAGATTTGGATAAGGCAGGAATAGAATATTTATGGTATGTATTTACAAATGACACAAGTGCAATAAATAATCCTAATGTAGTATTTTTAAAACCTAGACTTAACATAAGACCAATAATAGCAAGTATTAAAGGACATGGTTATGGAGTGCAATTAAGTGATTGTGAAGGTGATTGCTACTTTACTAGAGAATGTGAAGCATTAGGAGTGCCATTAATAGTAACAGAAATATCAAGTTTTAAGGAACAAGGATTAATAGAAGGAAAGAATTGCTACTATATGCCATTTGATATGAAAGATACAAAGGTAGAAAGACTACTAAAGATACCTGAATACAAAGGATATATAGGACAAGATAAATGGGAAGATATGCTAGTTAAAGATAAATCAAATTATAAGGAGGAAGAAATGAAAGCTAAAGTAAGATGTATAAGAGGATACTTAGATGTACAACTACAAAAGAATATGACACCAAAAGAAGAATGGATTGTATCTAAAGAAAGAGCAGATGAACTACTTGCTAATCCATATAACATTGTAGAAGTAGTAGAATGGATTGAAGAACCTAAAGTAGAAAAAGCTGTAGTTAAACCTAAAACTGAAAAAGCAACAAAACCAAGAAAAAGATAGTATGAGTTATGGAGTAAGAAAAGATTTCTATAATTCTAAACTATGGAGACAAGTAAGAAAGAATATATGGATAAAACAAAACCTATTATGTGCTATATGTAATAAGCCAGTATATGTAGATGGATTAAGTGATTATATTCCAAAAGAAAAAAGAAGAACAGGAATAGTTCATCATAAGATATGGTTAGATAACATTAACATACAAGATGATAACATAACAATAAATGAAGATAACTTAATAGGTGTTTGTAAGGAATGTCATGAGAACATACATCATGCTAATATGAGTTGTAGAAATGATGTAATGTTTGATAATGAAGGGAATATAATAAAAAGGGTACAGGGGGGTAGTAGCCAATAGCCAAAAACATCGAAGAAC
>JAZLDV010000002.1:0-31080 GCA_045614925.1 Coprobacillaceae bacterium
GTAAAAGAAGTAGAAAAAAGAAAAATTTTAACAAGAATGAAAAATGCACAAGATTCTATTGATGCAGTTATTATGAATAAATGGGTAGGTATTCCTTTATTTGCCCTTGTTATGTTCTTAGTATTTGATATTTCTCAATCAACATTAGGTCCATGGATTGCAGATTATTTAGTATCATGGATTGAAGTATTTCAGGAATGGGTTGCTTCATTAGTTGTAAATGCTTCACCATTTGTTCAAGCTTTATTAGTTGATGGAATTATTGGAGGAGTAGGAGCAGTTGTAGGATTCTTACCATTAGTTATGGTTATGTATTTCTTGATTGCATTACTTGAAGATTGTGGATATATGGCAAGAGTCAGTGTTGTAATGGATCCTATATTTAAAAAAGTAGGGTTATCAGGAAAATCAATTATTCCTATGGTTATTGGAACTGGATGTGCTATTCCAGGTGTTATGGCTTGCCGTACAATTAGAAATGAAAGAGAAAGAAAAACAACAGCAATGTTAACACCATTTATGCCTTGTGGTGCTAAATTACCTGTTATTGGTTTATTCTCTGGAGCATTCTTTGCAAATGCATCTTGGGTAGGAACTTTAATGTATTTTGCTGGAATTATTATTATTTATTTTGGAGCATTATTAGTAAGAAGAATTACAGGATATAAAAATAAAAAATCATTCTTTATTATGGAATTACCTGAATATAAATTTCCAAGTTTAAAACGTGCATTCTTCTCAATGTTAGAAAGAGGAAAATCATTTATTATTAAAGCAGGGACAGTTATTTTAGTATGTAATGCTGTTGTACAGATTATGCAGACATTTGGATGGAACTTAATGCCTGTTGCTGAAGGTATGGCACATACATCTATTCTAGCAACAATTGCTCAGCCTATTGCAGTTATATTAATTCCTTTAGGATTTGGTACATGGCAATTAGCATCAGCGGCTATTACAGGATTTATTGCAAAAGAAAATGTAGTTGGAACTTTGGCAGTTGTTTATAGTTTAACAAATTTTATTGATACTGAAGAATTAGCATTAATTGGAAGTGGAAACGAAGTAGCTGCAGTTATGGGATTAACAAAAGTAGCAGCATTAGCTTATTTAATGTTCAACTTATTTACACCTCCATGTTTTGCAGCAATCGGAGCAATGAGTTCGGAAATGCAAGATAAAAAATGGTTAGCAGGTGGAGTAGGATTACAATTAGCAGTTGGATATAGTGTTGCATTCTTTGTTTATCAGATTGGAACATTAATCACTACTGGTCATTTAGGAAATGGATTTGTATTTGGTTTAATTGCTGTTTTAGTTATTGTAGCGTATATTGTATATCTTATTAAAAAGGCAGATTCTAAAGCATAATGAGTGATATTATTGTTTTAGGAATTTGTGCGCTAATTATAGGACTAGCAATTTCATATATTGTAAAATCTAAAAAACAGGGTGTTCAATGTATCGGATGCCCACATGCAAAACAATGTGCATCAAAAAAATGTAATTGTTCAAAAGAAGCTAAATAAGCTTCTTTTTTTTACCATTCCTTAACTGTACATATATACATTGTTATGATACTATCATTGTAATCAATGAGGGAGTAGTCTCACATATGTGTGATGTTATCAACAAACGCGAATAGTCTCTATTCTGGTACATCTTAAAGACAAGACTCGTTAAAGAAATTTAACGGCCTTGTCTTTTTTGTCGTTAAAGGAAAGGGGAATATATATGTATAGAAAAGATTACCATGATGTATTAAAAGAAGTAGAGTCAAATAAAAACGGATTAACTTGTTTAGAGGCAAGTAAAAGAAGTGAAATGTATGGATTGAATGAATTACAAGCAGTAAAAAAAGTTAATCCATTTATGATCTTCATCAATCAGTTTAAAGATTTATTAGTCATTATATTAGTCATTGCGGCTATTATATCAGGATTAAGTGGTCAAAGTGAAAGTACAATTGTTATTATGCTAGTTATTTTTGTGAATGCATTACTTGGAACATTCCAGACAATAAAAGCAGATAAATCATTAGAAAGCTTAAAAAAGCTATCAGTACCTAAAGTTAAAGTCATAAGAGATAATAACATGTATGAAATAGATTCAACAAATCTAACTATAGGTGATGTTGTTTTTATTGAAGCAGGAGATGTAGTTAGTGGAGATGGACGAATATTAGAAACATCTTCATTACAGGTCAATGAAAGTGCACTAACTGGGGAAGCAATTAGTGTTGATAAAAATAGTGATATGATTGAAAACGAAGTTCCTATTGGTGATAGAAAAAATATGGTTTATTCAGGAAGCTTAGTGACAAATGGGACAGGTAAATATGTTGTGACAAGTATTGCTATGGACACTGAGATAGGTCATATAGCGACTATGTTAAATGAAACAAAAGAAAGAAAAACACCATTACAAAAAAGTCTTGATCAATTTAGTAAACAATTATCTTTAGGAATTATTGTCATTTGTATAATAGTCTTTCTATTGAATGTTGTTATTGCAAAACAATCTATTTTAGAATCAATGATGATTGCAGTCGCTTTAGCAGTTGCTGCTATTCCAGAAGCATTAAGTTCTATTGTAACGATTGTTTTATCTATAAGTACACAAAAAATGGTAGAAGAACATGCAATTATAAAAAACATCAATTCAGTAGAAAGTTTAGGATGTGTCAGTGTTATATGCAGTGATAAAACAGGTACATTAACTCAAAATAAAATGACACCTCAGACAATCTATTTCTATGATTATATTTTAGAACTTGATTATCTAGACAGTTTAAATCATGATCATCAGGTATTATTAAAATCATGTTTATTATGTAATAATGCAGTTGTAAGAGATAATGAGAGAATAGGTGATCCTACAGAACTAGCTCTTATAGATTTAGTTAATCATCATACAAAAAATGATATTCAATTTAAAAATAGTGCAGTAAGAATATCTGAATTACCATTTGATTCAGATAGAAAATTAATGAGTATTTCATCTTTAAAACATATATATACAAAAGGTGCTCCTGATGTAATCTTGAAAAGATGTAATCAAATATTAGTTAATGGAACTAAAGTTCCATTAACATCTCATCATATTGATTGTATAAGCAATATGAATGAGCAGTATGCAAAAGAAGGATTAAGAGTATTAGGTTTTGCTTACAAAGATTATGAAGGAAATCAGATCAATTATGAAGATGAATATGATCTTACATTTATAGGATTAGTTTCATTAATGGATCCACCACGAATTGAAAGTCATGAATCTGTTTTAAAATGTAAAATAGCAGGTATTAAACCGATTATGATTACTGGAGATCATATTGTAACTGCAAGAAGTATTGCTTCTAAAATTGGTATCTATGAAGAAGGGGATTTATGTATAGAAGGTCAGGAACTATCAAAAATGGATGATACAATGTTAGATGAAAAATTACCTTCAATAAGTGTATATGCACGTGTCTCTCCTTTTGATAAGATTAGAATTGTTAAAGCATGGCAAAGACGTGGAGATATTGTTGCGATGAGTGGAGATGGAGTAAATGACGCTCCTGCATTAAAACAAAGTGATATAGGTGTCGCTATGGGAATAACAGGAAGTGAAGTCTCAAAAGATGCATCAAATATGATATTAACTGATGATAATTTTGCAACTATTGTCAAAGCTGTCATTACAGGGAGAAATGTCTATAGAAATATAAAAAATGCTATCTGTTATTTATTATCAGGAAATTTTGCAGGAATACTATGTGTACTTATTACTTCGTTATTATTGCTTCCAACACCTTTTTATCCAGTTCATTTATTATTTATGAATCTTATCACTGATAGTTTGCCAGCTATTGCGATTGGGATGGAACAAGTTCATAGCGATGTATTAAAAGAAAAACCTAGAAGTTCTAAAGAAACATTAATGAATAAGAAGACAATTAAACAGATTACTACTGAAGGTATATTGATATGTCTAGTTACTCTTATTGCTTATTTTTATGGATGTTCATATGGAAGTTCTATCGCAACAACTATGGCATTTTCAACAATATGTATCGCAAGATTATTACATGGATTTAACTGTAGAAGTAATTTGAAACTAACAAAGATAGGATTATTAACAAATAAAATGAGTATATATGCTTTTGTTATAGGGTTTGTATTATTACACATTGTCTTATTTGTACCTTATTTAAATCATTTGTTTATGATACAGACTTTAACATTTATTCAATTGTTGTATGTTTATATCTTATCATTAATACCTACAATTATTATTCAAATATCAAAAAAAGAGAAATAACGAAGAGTTATTTCTCTTTTATCTTTCATTAATAACTAATATATCATTGAATAAAATAAGCGTATCTCCATTAGGAATAATTGTTTTATTTTCTCTTTTAATGATAATAATTAATTTTCTTTTTAAATTTAATTCTGATATCTTATGATTGATCCAAGGATGATCTTCATCAATCGTTTTTTCATATAAATTTACATCATGATTTTTCTTTAACTGTTTCCCACTCATAATCACAATATCATTTTCTTTTAGTTTAGTATTTCCGTTAGGAATAATCTTTTGATTATTCCTCATAATTAAAGCAAAAATAGAATGAGGAGGTAAAATAATATCTTTTAATCTCATATTAATCCACTCATGCTGATTAGTCATAGTAAACTGAATAAATTGAACGGGAACTTCATCTGCATAATCATTAAAAGTCTTTAAAACATCATCGTTTTCATCTATCATATTTAATTTTTTAGCAACATAAGGAAGTAAAGATCCTTGAATTAAAATAGAGAATAAGACGATAAAAAATACGATATGAAAAATATCATTATGAAGATAGGCAGGATCATTTGTTGCCATAATAGCAAATACAATTGATGCAACTCCACGCATCCCGGCCCATGAAATAAATAAAATCTGATTTATTGGTCTTCTAAAAGGAATAAGTGTTAAAGTCACTGCTATAGGTCTAGCAATAAACGTTAAGAATAAAGCAATACATAATGCAATAATCATAATATCAGGTAAAGCAGAAGGGAAAGATAATAACCCTAACAAGAAAAATAAAAGCATCTGCATTAAACCAGTAATTCCATCAAAAAAGTGAATCATATCTTTTTTATTAGGAATATCCTGATTCCCAATAATTAGCCCAGCAATATAAACTGATAAATAACCATTTCCTTTAAGCAAAGCAGGAATAGCATAACTTATAAAAGCAACAGCAATAATAAATGCAGCTTCAAATCCACTTTCTTTAATATTAAAATTTTCAACCACATATTTCATTAAAAAAGCCATTGCAACTCCACAAAGCAAACCAACAAAGATCTGCAAAGCAAGCATAATTGTAATAGAAGATAAATTAAAATCTCCACCACTCATTAAAGATAAAACAACTGCAGTTAACATATAAGAAAATGGGTCATTACTTCCACTTTCAATTTCTAATAAAGAAGCAGTAGAATATCTAAGATTCATCTTCTTACTACGTAAAATAGAAAATACAGAAGCAGCATCTGTAGAACATATAACTGCCCCAATTAAAAAACTCTCTAATAACTTAAACTTTAAAACATAAAAACAAAAAACGCCTACAAGTCCAGCAGTCAATACTGTTCCAACAGAAGAAAGTAATATAGCTTTTAAAGCAACAGGCTTTGCTTTTTTCCAGTTTGTTCCTGCACCACCATAAAACATAATAAAAATAAGCGCTATAGAACATAATATATTTGCAATAGAAAAATCATCAAAATGAATCTTAAATAATCCATCACTTCCAAAAAGCATTCCTAATAGAATAAAAACAAATAAACCAGGAACTCCGATTTTTCCAGATAATCTCCAAAATAAAATACATACAAATATAACAATAGATATCAATAATAAAAATAATTCCATCACATCACCTCTAGTCTCTATTATACACGAAAATTTAATTAAAATATAAATAAAGCATTGTTTAGCCCTTATAAAATCAATTATAATAAAGTAGGTGATGAAAAATGATTAAATGTATTATAAGTGATTTAGATGAAACATTATTAGATGATGAAAAAAATATACCTGAAATTAATGTTCAGGCAATAAAAAAAGCACAGGAATTAGGTATCCCGTTTGTAATTGCAACAGGAAGAGGATATACAAGCATACCTCAATATTTAGATGTTTTAGATTTAAAACATAAAGGAATGTATTCTATTACAAATAATGGTGCAATTATCAGTGATAATGAATGCAATAAACATATTAGCTTTGAAGGATTAAGCTATGAAGTAGCAAAAGAAATCGTAGAATTTGGATTAAGTATAGGAGTCTGTGTACAAGTTTTTAGCGCAACAGATGTTTACTCATTCTTAACAGATCAAGATGAGAAGGATATGTTATTATCATTTAAACCTGATGCACATATCTTAGATCATACTGATTACTCATTTATTCAAGATTTAGATATTGTAAAAGTTATGTATCAGAATTTAGATATTCCTTATCTTCAATCTTTAGAAAATAAACTAAGTGAATTTATATTAAATGAAACAACGATTTCATATTCTAGTCATAGATATATGGAATTTAACAAAAAAGGAATCAGTAAAGCAGTCGGTATTGAAAAACTATTAAAAATTATGAATATCAATAAAGACGATGTGTTAGCTATTGGAGATAATCATAACGATTATGCAATGCTTAACTATGTGACTCATAGTGCAACAGTATCTAATGGAGTTAAAGAACTAAAAGAACTATGTGAATATGTTTCTCCATATTCTTCATGTGAAGGTGGAGTTGCAGATATAATTGAACATTACATAAAAAAAGATATCTAATCAGATATCTTTTTTTTATATTTTAGAATGATAGTTTGAATGAAAAATATCAAAATATTTAAATTCATTTCAATCCTCTTATATTTAGTTATTATATAATACTTTATCAAGAATAAAACAAATAATCATACTCATAAATGCAACACATACCCATCCCATACCCATAGAATATAAAGGTAATAATTGCATCATCTCTGTAATAAATCCTAAAGATATATGGAATGTATCTAATACATAAACAAGACTTACAAATGCAGTTAGTCCTATAGTAAGAGGATAAATTATACGATTATTATCAAAATAATGATTCAATAACCCTAATACAATTAACACAATAGACACAGGATAAATCGCATTTAAAACAGGAACAGATAAACTTAAAATCATATTTAATCCCTGATTACAAATTAAAAAAGAAAAACCAACAATAATAAATACCCAACTCTTATAACTTACTTTCTTAAATAAAGTAGAAAAATATGAAGAAATAGAATTAATTAAACCAACACATGTTGTAAGACATGCTAAAGTAAAGATAGCTGCTAATAAAATAGAACCAGCTGGACCATAAATATCACTTACAATATATCTTAAAATTAATGCCCCATTATCAGCATGTTCCATCACATTTGAAACACCCATACCTACATAAGATAACATCAGGTAAATACCTGATAAAATACATCCAGCAAAAATACCACCAATTATTGTATATTTAATAATATCTTTTTTATCTTTTAACTTAAAACTTCTTAAAGTAATAGAAATAACTAAACCAAAGTTTAAAGCTGCAATTGTATCCATTGTATTATAACCTTCTAAAAAACCTTTTATAAAAGCATTAGAACTATACTCACCTGTAGGTAAAGCAATATTATATTCCCCTTTAAATACATATCCTACAAACAATACAATAATAAGAATTAATAAACTTGGTGTTAAGAATTTACCAATTCTTTCAACCAGTTTATTAGGTGTATAAGCTAACCATAATGCAATCATAAAAAATACAAAAGAATATATAAACATAAATAATTGCATATTTGATCCTTCAGGTAATAATGGCGAAATCGCCATTTCAAAAGGAACTGATGCAGCTCTAGGAATACCTAGACCTGGTCCAATAGATAAATAGACTGCAATAGTAAATACTAATGAAAAATATGGATTCACTTTATTAGCTAAACGATCTAGACCATCAAATTTCGCAACTACAATAACTCCTAACACTGGTAAAATAACTGCAGTTAATAAAAATCCAATAATGGCAATAGGCATATTGGTTCCAGCACAATGCCCTAAGAATGGAGGAAAAATCAAATTTCCAGCACCAAAAAATAATGAAAATAACATAAAACTCACTAATACCAATTCTTTTTTACTCAATCTCATAACATTACCTCCTAATCAAATAAAAAAGTCGTCCTATATAAAGGACGACTAATATCGTGGTACCACCTTAATTCCCAGTTTTCTGGCTCTTTACATCTATCAATGCATTTCACTTATAACGTAGCTCTACTCCGGCGCCCTTACTCATTCAGTTTGCTTCTCAAGGATGATTTCATATCTAAGCTTCATTAACAATTCTCACCAGCCATTGTCTCTCTAAAAAATTCACTTAGTATTACTTGTTCCTATCAACGAATTTTTCTATACCTTCATTATACTTAAAGCGCTATAAAAAACAACATAAACTTATAATTATTTGTCAAATTTACAAAATCACACACAAAAATTCGCTTTAAGCAACATTTATAAGAAAAACCTCTTTAGAAATCTAAAGAGGTTCTATCTTATAATTCAGTTTTCCATAAACCATGTAAGTTACAATATTCATATACTGCAACAACTTTTTCATTTTCACCTAATACAAACTCTGCAACAGGTGCATCTTCAGGATTTAAATCTTTTCTCATAATTCCTTTATCAGTTTCTACATAGATAAATTGGATATAGTGTGCATCGACCATTGGATGTTCGACTTCTCCTACTTTAACAACAACTTTATTTCCATTTACTTCTACAACAGGTACATGTTTTTCACCAGCACCATCACTTGTATTTGCAACTAATAATTCCATAGGTTTTCCACAGCACATTACAGGGACACCTTTATCTACAACTTTTTCAATAATATTACCACATGTTAAACATCTATATAATCTTAATTCTTTCATAATGAATTCCTCCTTTTGTATATCTTAAGTATATGCTTAAATTTCCATTTATACAAATTTAATGCTTTATTTTTTTAGAGATTTATATTAATTATTGAGAATGAAGAAAATATTTTGGTATATTAAAAAAGAAGAGTGAATTTAGATTATAAAGGAGTAAAACAATGAAAAAATTAATATTACTATTATGTCTGCTTTTAGCAGGATGCAATACACAAACTGAATATAAACAGATTTCTTCTAGTGAAGCTAAAGAAATAATGAATAAAGAAACTGATTATATTATTTTAGATGTAAGAACGTGTGATGAATATAATAATGGTCATATAAAAGGGGCTATCTGTATACCAAATGAAACAATTAATGAAACAAATGATTATGTTTATGAAATGTTACCTGATAAAGATCAGATGATCTTAGTTTATTGTCGAAGTGGAAACAGAAGTAAACAGGCTTCTATTAAATTGGTTGAATTAGGATATACAAATATTATTGAATTTGGTGGAATAAATTCTTGGGATGGAGAATTAGAATAATTGAAATTAAAAATTATATGACAGAATATATCAAATTATTTACACGTGATATGAATTATGATATAAAGGAAATATAAAAAGGGAGTAGTTGCATGTTGTAAAACGTGTTTTATTGATCGTCAGGACGCTATTTTTAGCCGGTCAATAAGCGAATGATTCGAACAAGACTTTTTGTATACTTTTTAGTATGCAGAAAGTCTTTTGTCATATTATGGCGTTTTCTTAACTGTTTCTTTGCTCGATGATTGTTATAATGGAGGCGGATGAGGGAGTATGAAAAAATTTAGAATTAATATTATAAGTTTTATAGGAACATTAAGTACATTATTTTTATTTTTTGTATTGAGTCTTGTTGTTAAAGATATGTTAAATGTTGAGACAATGATACCACCATTATTTATCTTAGCTGTATTTTTGATATCGTTAAATACAGAAGGATATTTCTATGGAATTTTTGCATCATTAGTTGGGACACTGGCTATTAACTTTGCATTTACTTTCCCATATTTTCAGTTTGATTTTCTTATTCCTGAAAATATGATGTCGGCAGTTATATTAGTGATTATTACAATAATCACTTGTACTTTGACGACAAAGATCAGACAGCAGGAAAGAATTAAAGCAGAAATTGATAAGGAAAAAATGAGAGCAAACTTACTTAGAGCAGTTTCTCATGATTTAAGAACTCCTCTAACAACTATTTATGGGTCATCTTCAATGATTTGTGAACAATATGATTCATTGAATGATAGTCAGGTTCAGACACTTGCAAAAGGAATTAAAGAAGATTCTGATTGGCTAATAAGTATGGTAGAAAATTTATTAACAGTTACACGTATAGATGATGAACTTGTTAAAATTGTAAAAAAACCTACAGTGTTAGAAGAACTTATAGATTCAGTTTTAATTAAGATGTCAAAAAGATTTCCAGATCAAAATATTGATGTAGAAATGCCAGATGATTTTGTTGTGATAGCGATGGATGCACTTTTAATCCAGCAAGTATTATTCAATCTTTTAGAAAATGCTATCTATCATGCAAAAGGGATGGATTATTTATTGTTACGTATTTATATACAAGATAAAAAGGCAGTATTTGAGGTGATTGATAATGGAAAGGGTATTGAGAAGGATAAACTAAAAACATTGTTTAAAGGAACTCTAGATAAAAAAAATCATCATATAGATTCTAAAAAGAAATCTATGGGTATAGGTTTATCTGTATGTGCATCTATTATAAATGCACATAATGGAACAATTAGTGTAAGAAATCTAGATAAAGGATGCTGTTTTCAATTTGTGTTAGATATGGAGGATAATTATGAGCTATAAACATAAAATTCTAGTTATAGAAGATGAATCAAATATTTTAAATGTATTAAAAACAATATTAATTACAAATGAATATTCTGTAATCAAAGCTGAAAATGGGATGAATGGAAAAGTTTTATTCTCTTCTCATATTCCAGATTTAGTTATTTTAGATTTAGGATTACCTGATATGGATGGTATCGATATAATTTCATATATCAGAAATCAATCTCAGACACCTATTATTGTTTTATCAGCAAGAATGAATGAAACTGATAAAGTAAAAGCTTTAGATCTAGGAGCAAATGATTATATTACTAAACCATTTGGAACTGAAGAACTATTAGCAAGAGTAAGAGCTGCTCTTAGAAATAGCAGAAGTACAAAAGATATTGAAGCTGTTTCTAAAATGAGATTACAGGATATGATTATTGATTTTGATAAAAGAAAAATCATATTAAATAATGAAGAAATCAAGCTAACTCATACCGAATATAAAATTGTAGAATTACTAATATTAAATTTAGGAAAAGTTCTAACATACAATGAAATCATTAAAAAGATATGGGGATATTGTGATGAAGGAAGTATTAAAAAGTTACAGGTAAATATTGCGAATGCAAGAAAGAAATTAAATGAAAAACCTGGGGCATATCACTATATTTTAAATGAATTAGGAGTAGGATATCGTATGAACGATATCGATGTAGAAAAAATTAAATAGGATGGTAAATTTATGGAATTATCAAATTATATGGGCTTATTTGGAGGTTTAGCCTTATTCTTATATGGAATGCAGATGATGAGTACTGGGCTAGAAGCAAGTGCTGGTAATAAAATGAAAGAAATATTAGAAAAATTAACGTCTAATCGTTTCTTAGGAGTTGTAGTAGGAGCAGTTATTACTGCAATTATTCAATCATCTTCAGCAACAACAGTTATGGTTGTAGGATTTGTTAATGCAAAAATGATGACTTTACAGCAAGCTGTATGGATTATCATGGGGGCAAATATCGGGACAACAATCACAGGACAATTAATTGCATTAGATGTAGGAGCTATTGCTCCAGCACTAGCATTTTTAGGAGTTGCTATTATTGTATTTGGTAAGAATCAGAAATGGCATCATTATGCAAGTATTTTAGCAGGGTTAGGAATTCTATTTATTGGAATGGATATGATGTCAGGGGCAATGAAACCATTAGGACAAATGCCAGAATTTGTTGAATTATTAACTAAGTTTGAAAATCCAATCTTAGGAATTATAGCAGGGGCTGTTTTTACAGCAATTATTCAATCTTCATCTGCTTCTGTAGGGATTTTACAGGTATTAGCAAATGGAGGAGTTATTGGTTTAGAAAGTGCAGCATTCGTATTGTTTGGACAAAATATTGGAACATGTATTACTGCATTCTTAGCATCTATTGGAACAACAACAAATGCAAAACGTACAACAGTTATCCATATTTTATTTAACGTAATTGGTACATGTATTTTTACAGTATTATGTATGACTACACCAATTATATCTTTAATGAAAAATATCACAGATGTACCTGCAGCACAAATTGCAAACTTACATACAACATTCAATATTGTAACAACTATTATTTTAATTCCATTTGGAACATATTTAACTAAAATTGCAGTTGCATTATTAAAAGAAAAAGATGAAGAAACAAATGAATTTAAATTAAATATGAATATTGAAACTTTAGGGGTATCAGCTATTGCACAACAAGAAACAGAAAATGAAATTGGAAGAATGTTAGAATTAACATCATTAAATGTTATGCAATCATTAGAAAGTTTCTCTAACAATAATATTGAATTTGCAGAAATTCAAAAAAGAGAAGACTTTATTAATATGCAAAATAAAGAAATCTCTAAATTTATTACAAAAGCAATCTCACATGAAATTACAGAAGAAGGAAGTCAGATCTTCAACTCATATTATATTATTGTAAGCAATTTAGAAAGAATTGCAGACCATGCAAAAAATATATGTGAACATAGTGAATTTATGAAAGAAAAGAATTTAGAATTATCTAAGAGTGCTTTAGAAGAAGTAGATTCTATGAAAGGATTATGTAAACAAGTATTACAATTATTATCTGACAGTATGTCTGATTATCATGATATAAGAGAAGAAATGAAAGCATTAGAACAGACTATAGATGATATGACATTAGAATATAGAGGAAATATGTTTGAGAGAATGAGAATAGGAACTTGTCATGATGAAGGAAGTATTATTTTCTCAGAAGTATTAACTGATTTTGAAAGAATTGGTGATCATGCATTAAATATTTCAAAAGAAATCTATAAAATTGGTAAAATCGAACACTAAGATAGACGAAAGTCTATCTTTTTGTTTTAATATTTATAGGTGATATTATGGATAAAAGAATTGAATATAAATTGAATAGTTTATCTAAGTCTACTTTTCGTTCTTCATTTCATTTAAGTCAAAAAGATAAACAATATATAAAAGAAAAAGGGATTGTAGAAATACAAAATCATGCGATACGATTTGTAGTCGAACGTTTAGCTAAAGAGGAAATAAAAAATGATGGAAAACAGACACCGATGAGAGGACATCCTGTTTTTGTAGCTCAGCATGCAACAGGAACATGCTGTAGAGGGTGTCTTTCTAAGATTCATAAGATAGAAAAAGATAAACAGTTAAATAAAGAAGAAATTAGATATATTGTATTAACTATTATGAAGTGGATAATAAAGGAAATGAATACTGAGTCTAATTTATAATATAAATTCATAGAATATATTGGTGATTAAATGAAACATATATTATCTATGATTATTATCGTATGTTTGCTTGTAACTTTATATAAACCAACGATTTATACATCTAATAGTAAGGAGTTGATAAATAAAGTCATAGTGATTGATCCAGGACATGGAGGATTAGATAATGGGGCAAGTATTGGTGAAATATATGAAGATGAATTGAATCTTAAAATTAGTTTTGCTTTAAAGGAAGAACTTGAAAAAAATGGTGCTACAGTTTATCTTACAAGAACAGATGATCAAGATATGACAAGAAGGAATTATCTTTATTCTAAAGATGATGACATGTATTTAAGAGTCTTAAGAATAGATGCTTATAAACCAGATTTATTTTTGAGTATTCATTTAAATTCAGCAAATGCTTATGCATGGGGATCACAGGTGTTTTATTATCGAAATAGCAGTGAAGGAAAAATTTTAGCAAATGCTATTCATAAGAATATGAAAGAAGTTACTGGTACAAAGAAAAATATATCAGAATGCGGTTTTTATGTTTTAAGAGCAACTCAATCTTTAGGTGTATTAATTGAATGTGGTTTTTTATCAAATGGCAATGAGAGAGGACAATTGAAAAATAGAAGTTATCATAAAAAATTGGCTAAAAATATTACAAAAGGCATTATCGAATATTATCAAAAAAAGTTGGAAAATAAAATTTAAAAAATTGCAAAAAAGTGTTGACTCGTATACTTTCGTATGTTATTATGTATGAGCAGTTGGCGATGGGCCTGTAGCTCAGTTGGTTAGAGCGCACCCCTGATAAGGGTGAGGTCGATGGTTCAAATCCATTCAGGCCCACCATTTAAAAACTGTAAAACATATATGGGCCTGTAGCTCAGTTGGTTAGAGCGCACCCCTGATAAGGGTGAGGTCGATGGTTCAAATCCATTCAGGCCCACCATATATGAAATTTAATAATGGGGCCTTAGCTCAGCTGGGAGAGCGCCTGCCTTGCACGCAGGAGGCCAGCGGTTCGATCCCGCTAGGCTCCACCATTTATTCATTACTTATGTAATGTTTTTTTTTACTTTTTTTCTTAAAAAAACAAATAAAAAAAATTTTTAAAATAATTGTAAAAATATGTTGACATGATATTGTGGTTATGGTATTATAGCCTAGCAGTTGAGATGGGCCTGTAGCTCAGTTGGTTAGAGCGCACCCCTGATAAGGGTGAGGTCGATGGTTCAAATCCATTCAGGCCCACCATGAAAAACAACTGTTTTACATATATGGGGCCTTAGCTCAGCTGGGAGAGCGCCTGCCTTGCACGCAGGAGGCCAGCGGTTCGATCCCGCTAGGCTCCACCAAGGATAAGTTACACTACTTCGGTAGTGTTTTTTTGTTTTTATTGAAAATTATTCTATTTATATTAAGCATAATCATAAAATTATTTCGTTTTATTGAGTTATGGATATAAAAAGTGTATGATAAATTGTAGGGAGTCTTTATTTTGTGTAGAGGAGGGACAATATATGAAAAAATTTATTGGTTCTAAGGAATTCTATATCGCAACAATAATGATTGCTTTACCTATTATGGCTCAACAGTTTGTGACATCTTTTGTTAATCTGATAGATAATCTGATGATAGGAAATGTAGGAACTGTTGCTTTATCATCAGTCACTGTTGCTAATAAATTATATAGTATTTTTAATTCTTCATTGTTTGGTTTTTGTGGAGCAGCAGGAATTTTCATTGCACAATATTTTGGTGCAAAAGAGTATGATAAATGTCAGAAAGTGTTAAATATTAATCTGATGGTTAATTTATTTATTGCATGTTTGTTTACGTTGTTTTTAACTCTTAAGCCAGAATTTTTTATTCGTTTTTTCTCTTCGGATACGATTGTGATTAATGAAAGTCTTAAATATCTTAAATATGCAATTATCTCTTATATTCCTTTTTCAATCAGTATTGCGATTATGATGGGATTAAGAGCTGTAGGTGTGAATAAAATACAGTTAGCTGTTGGGATCATAACTGTATGTATTAATACTGGATTAAATTATGTTTTGATTTTTGGTCATTTTGGAGCACCGCAGTTAGGTGTAGTTGGTGCAGCTATAGCGACGAGTATTGCTCGTATAGTAGAGATGTGCATTTATTTATCGTTGTTAATCAAAAATAGATATTTATTTCATATTTCAGTATTTGAACTATTACATCTGGATAAAAAACTTATTCAGACAATGTTATCAAAAGCATTTCCACTTACACTTAATGAAATATTTTATGCATTAGGTTTAACAATGGTTTTTATAGCTTATGTACGCTGTGATGAAGCGTTGACAGCTTCTGTTAGTGTTGTAGATACTGTAATGCAGATCGCTTATATTATTTTTTCTGGATTAGCAAGTGCTGTGTCTATTTTAATTGGAAAACGTTTAGGTGCAAATGAAATAGATAAAGCAAAAGAAAATTCAAGATATCTGATTACTTTTGGAATGTTTGTAGGAGGATGTATAGGAATTATCTTTTTCTGTATATGCCCATTTATTGCCAATCTTTATAATGTAGAACCTGTGATTAAAGAGGCAATAGTTGGATTGGTCAGAATTAGAGCTTGTATGTTACCTATTTATGTTTTTAATGTCACTATTTTCTTTATATTAAGAGCGGGTGGAGATACGTTATCAACTCTTATTATGGATTCAGGATTATTATGGGGTATGAATGTGACGATTGCGACATTATTATCTATGTTTGTTCCTATTCCTTTAGTAATGCTGTCATTAGTTGTAGAATGTACAGATTTTATAAAGATGATTATATCATTTTATTTCTATAGAAAAGGAAAATGGGCTAGAAATCTTACAGTATAGGAGTTAAAAATATGGCTAGAAAAAATGAAAATTATATTGTAAAAACTTTAAATGGTATGGCATATGGCTTTTTTGCAAGTCTTATTGTTGGAACAATATTAAAACAGGCAGGGTTATTCTTTAACTTTGAATGGTTTGTTAATCTTGGAACAACTGCTTCTTCACTAATGGGACCTAGTATTGGTGTAGGCGTTGCTTATGTATTACATGCAAAAGGATTGAATCTTATATGTGCCGCAGTTGCTGGAGCAATTGGGGCATCATTAAGTGGGAATCCAGTAAGTGCCTATATTGCTACAATCTTAGCGGTCGAATTAACAAAATATGTACAAGGAAAAACACCTGTTGATATTTTGGCTGTTCCTTTGACATCAATATTTATTGCAGGTATTTTTACGTATATATGTGATCCTTATATTGCTAGAGGTATTTCATATATTGGTTCACTTATTAATAATAGTGTTTCTATGGAACCGATGATTATGGGTATTATTGTTTCTATTGTAATGGGAATGGCATTAACTGCACCTATATCATCAGCTGCAATTGGAATTATGTTAGGATTAGATGGGATTGCTGCTGGAGCAGCACTTGCAGGATGTTGTGCACAGATGGTTGGATTTGCAGTTATGTCAATAGATGATAATCATATAGGAGAAGTAATTGCGATTGGTATAGGAACAAGTATGTTACAATTTAAAAATATTGTAAAAAATTTATGGATATGGGTTCCGCCAATTATCACAAGTGCAATAACTGGATTTTTTTCAGCTGCAGTATTTCATATTCAATGTACGCCTATTGGCTCTGGTATGGGAACTGCAGGATTAGTTGGACTTATAGAATGTATTAGTGTTATGGGAAGTGAATATTGGGTAACATTAATATTGTTAGATATTGTTTTACCAATGGGTATAAGTTATGGTATATATAAATTGATGAGAAAATATAAACTTATTAAAAAAGGTGACTTAAAGTTATCGAATATATAGGATAGGTGAAAAAAATGAAATTAGATAAATTGTTGGTAGGAATGGAATATGAACTGATTCAAGGAAGTACAAATATTGAAGTGAGTCAGATTGATTATGATTCTAGAGAAGTAAAAGAAAATGGATTATTTGTATGTATTGAAGGAAGTCAGGTAGATGGGCATAGATTTATTGATCAGGTGATTGATAAAGGTGCTAAGACTATTGTTGTGACAAAAGATGTTGAATATAAAGAAGGGATTACATATATTAAAGTGAAAGATAGCAGATTAGCTTTAGCTTTATTATCATGTGCATTCTTTGATCATCCAAGTAAAAAGTTAAATGTTATTGGAGTGACAGGAACTAAAGGAAAAACAACAACGACATATATGCTTAAATCTATTTTGGAAAATGCAAATAAAAAAGTAGGAATTATTGGAACAATTGGTTCAATGATTAATGGTGTATTTGAAAAAACGAAAAACACAACACCTGAATCATTTGAATTACAAAGATTAATGAACAAAATGGTAGAAGCAGGATGTGAATATTGCTTAATGGAAGTTTCTTCTCAAGGGTTAATGTTAAACCGTGTAGCAGGAATAGAATTTGATTATGGTATTTTCACAAATCTTTCACCAGATCATATTGGTCCAAATGAACATAGTTCATTTGACCATTATAAAGAATGTAAGAAAATGCTGTTTAAAATGTGTAAAGTAGGAATCTTTAATAAAGATGATGCTCACTTTGAAGATATGATTGAAGGTGCAACATGTGAAATTTATACATATTCATTAAATCAAGGAGATTTAGTGGCTTCAAATATTGAATTATATAATGATTTAGGTCATATGGGTGTGACTTTTGATGCATCTGGATTATTAGAAGGTCATTTCCATTTAGATATGCCAGGATATTTTAATGTATACAATGCAATGGTTGCGATGATGTTAGCACATTTCTATCATATTGATCATGAATTTATTCATGCGACATTACCACATGTAAGAGTATCGGGAAGAGCAGAACTAGTTCATGTTTCACCTGATTATACAGTCATTATAGACTATGCGCATAATGCACTATCAACTCAAAGTATTTTAGAAACGATTTTAACATATGAACCAAAACGAATTGTATGTGTTTATGGTTCGATTGGAGATCGTGCTAAAGGAAGAAGAAAAGAGATGGGAGCAATTATTTCTAAATTAGCTGATTTCTCTATTGTGACTGAAGATAATAGGGGATATGAAGATATCAGAAGTATTAATAAAGAAATTATTGAAGGTATTAAAGAATATGACGGAGAGTATGTAGAAGTAGATGATCGTAAAGATGCAATTTTCTATGCATTAGATCATGCTAAAAAAGGTGACGTTATATTATTATTAGGAAAAGGACATGAAGACTATCAGTTAGTTAAAGATGAAAAAGTTCCTTTTAGTGAAAAGAAAGTTTTAGAAGAATACAAACAATTACAATATGTATGATGAAAGTCATACATATTTTTTTTACCCATATATTATATGGGTGAGAAAATGTTAGAACATTTATTACAGGATTTAGATTATACGTTATTAAAAGGTCATATGAATCATAAGATTTCAGCAATTACAAATCATACAAAAAATGTGAGTAAAGATGATTTGTTTGTATGTATGAAAGGAAGTCGCACTAATTCACATGAATTGCTTGAAGAAGTGTATAAGAGTGGATGTACATGTATTGTTGTTAGTGAAAATGTATTAATGAAAGATAATGTGACTTATATTTATGTGAATGATAGTGAACAAGCGTGGGCAATTATATGTAAAAATTTTTTTAAACATTCTCATATAAAGCTTATAGGAGTGACAGGGACTAAAGGGAAAACAACAGTCTGTCATCTTTTATACGATATGCTTAATAAAAAATATAAGACAGGTATGATAAGCAGTCAAGGTATTGATTTAATGTGTCATATAGAGACAATTAATACGACACCTGATGCTTATATTATTCATAAATATTTAAAAGAGATGGAAGAAAAGGGATATGAATATTGTATTATAGAAGTTTCGTCTCTTGCCGTTTATCATAAAAGAATTGAGGGGCTTGAATTTGAAATTGGGATATTCACTAATATAAGTGAAGATCATATAGGTGGATATGAACATCCAGATTATAATCATTATGTTTGTTGTAAGTTAGAATTTTTAAAGAAGTGTCATTTAGTGGTTGTGAATGGAGATATGTGTATACATATCCCTAAAAGTGAAGAAAAGTGTGAAGTAGTGTCTTTTAGTGTAAATCAAAAGAGTGATCTGATGGCAACTGATATTAAAAGTGGTGCAAATACGATGTCTTTTGATGTTAAAGGAGTTATAAATGATCATATTACTATAGATAAACTAGGGTTATTTCATGTGTATAATATATTGCCTGTTTTAATTGTATGTGAGCAAATGAAGGTAGAATATGATAAGTTTATTCATATTGATATTTTAGGAAGATGTGAAATTGTAGATAGTCATAGATATAGATTAGTGCTTATAGATTATGCACATAATGTGAGTTCAGTGAGTGCCTTATTAGAATCAATTCAATATTATGATTATGAAAAAATAATTGTTGTGTATGGGGCTGGAGGAAATAGAGATAAGAAAAGAAGATATGAGATAGGAAAACTGATTTCATCTTATAATGCTTATTCTATTGTGACTATGGATAATCCTAGATATGAAGATGTGAATAAGATCTGTGAAGATATTGTTAAAGGAATAAAAGAGAATAATGGTGAATATAAGGTGATTGTTGATAGAAAAGAAGCGATTGAATATGCACTTACTACAGCAACAAAAAGGGATGTTGTTTTATTACTAGGAAAAGGAAATGAACATTATCAGATAATACAGGATAAAAAATATGAATTTAATGAAAGAGAAATTGTTGTTAATTATTTAAAGAAATTGTAATTGTGTTATAATGAGTAAGGTGATGAAAATGAAAGAAGTAATAAGAAAGATAATTTTATGCGTAAGTGTTATCGTATTTATATATTCGGCTTATAATCTTGTAGAGATTTATTTGAATTATAAACAGATTTCAGATGAGCAGGAAGAAATTGTGAATGAATTCGTTAAACCTATTGTAGAAGAAAAAGAAGAGGAAGAGAAGAAAGAAGAAGTCAAAGTAGAAGAAGTGATTTTAGATCCTTATGAAAGAAAGATTGATTTTGATGCTTTAATGAATTTAAATAAAGATGTTATAGGGTGGATTTATATTCCAGGAACAAGAATAGATGAACCTATATTAAAAGGTGCAACAAATAAAACATATTTAAGAACAAGTATTTATAAAAAATATCTTTTAGCAGGAACTATTTTTATTGATTGTAATGATGGAAAAGACTTTAATGATGATAAAACAGTTATCTATGGTCATAATATGACGAATGGAACACGTTTTGGACAAATTTCTAAGTTCTTAAAATATGAATTCTTTGAACAGCATCCTTATGTTTATATTTATAAACCTGATGGAACAATGTATGTTTATGATATCTTTGTTTCAAGAACATTAGAAGCTAATAGCCCGCTTTACTATGGTGTTGAAGATTACAATGAATTTGTATCTACAATACAGGATGGAGCAACACAAATAAGAAAAGTATCAGAGAAAAAATCTCCATTAATCTTTATGAGTACATGTGTAAATTCAGATTTAACAAAGAGATATGTTATAGCAGGAAGATTAAAAGAAATAGTAAAATAAAGACACATTTTTTAATGTGTTTTTTTATTTTGTCTATTATTTTATATTATTGCAAAAATAATTTAATCATGTATAATAAGGTGGACTTTTATAAAAAGGAGAATTATATAGATGATATCAACACAAAATGTATCTTTAAGATATGGTGATCGTGCTTTATTTGAAAATGTTTCTATTTCATTTACTGAAGGAAACTGTTATGGAATTATTGGAGCAAATGGAGCAGGAAAATCAACTTTTTTAAAAATCTTATCTGGTGAAATTGAACCTAATAAAGGGGATGTAGTTATTACTCCAGGTCAAAGATTATCAGTATTAAAACAAGATCACTTTGCATATGATGAAATTGAAGTATTAAGAACTGTAATGATGGGAAATAAGAGATTATTTGAAATCATGCAAAGAAAAGAAGAATTATATTGCAAACCTGATTTTAATGATGAAGATGGTATGGAATTAGCAGATTTAGAAGGTGAATTTGCTGAAATGGATGGATGGAATGCTGAAACTGATGCTGAAATCTTATTAAATGGTTTAGGTGTAACTTCTGAGTATCATTATTTAACTATGAAAGAATTAGGAGAACAGCAAAAAGTAAAAGTATTATTAGCGCAAGCTTTATTTGGAAATCCAGATATTTTATTATTAGACGAACCTACAAACGGTTTAGATTTAAAAAGTATTACATGGTTAGAAAACTTCTTATTAAATTTCCAAAATACTGTTATTGTCGTATCACATGACAGACACTTTTTAAATAAAGTATGTACACATATTGCTGATATTGATTATAGTAAAATTCAATTATATGTAGGAAACTATGATTTCTGGTATGAATATTCACAAATGATGTTAAGACAAGCAAAAGAAATCAACAAAAAAGCAGAAGCTAAGAAAAAAGAATTAGAAGAATTCATTGCACGATTTAGTGCAAATGCTTCTAAAGCTAAACAGGCAACTTCTCGTAAAAAATTATTAGATAACTTAGAAATGGTTGATATTAAACCATCATTAAGAAGATATCCATTCATTGGATTTGCTGCTGAAAGAGAAGTAGGAAATATTATCTTAAATGTAGAAGATTTATCTTATGAATTAAATGGAGAAAAAATCTTAAATAATGTATCATTCTCTATTTCGCCAAAAGATAAAGTTGCATTCGTGGGTACACATGATTTAGCAGTTACAACATTCTTTAAGATTATTACAGGAGAAATTACTGATTATACTGGAACATTCCAATGGGGTGTTACAACTTCACAATCATATTTCCCTAAAGATAATAGTGAATTCTTTGATGATGTTGATTTAACTTTAGTAGATTGGTTAAGACAATTTGCTGTTGGAGATGTTTATGAACAAGATTTAAGAGGTTGGTTAGGTAGAATGTTATTCTCTGGAGAAGAAGCTTTAAAGAAAGCAAATGTCTTATCAGGGGGAGAAAAAGTAAGATGTATGTTAGCTAAAATGATGATGGCAAACTGCAATGTATTAATCTTAGATGAACCTACAAACCACTTAGACTTAGAGTCTATCCAAGCATTAAACGAAGGTTTAATTCGTTTTAAAGAAAATATTTTATTTGCGTCTCATGACCACCAATTTGTTCAAACTATCGCAACTCGTATTATTGAATTTAATGAATCTGGTGTGATTGATCGTTTATCAACATATGATGAATATTTAGAATGGAAAGAAAATAATGCATAGATGAAAGAGGAATCTTTCATCTTTTTTTATACCTTGAATATATTTGTTCATACTATATATGGTGAGAAAATGAAGAAATATAAAAAATATTATTGTGTAATAATTTTATGTCTGTTTATAGCTTTAATGAGTCTATATATTTATATTGGTCATTATATATACAATATAGTTATCAGTAATGAAAATCCTTATTATTTTACTGATATTATTAATGTCAGTGATAAAAAGAAGATGGAGAGTCAAAAATGGTATGATGAATATGCTCAAGATATAGAAATACTCAGTAGTGATGGCTATAAATTAAAAGGATCATATATAAATCAGGGGAGTTCTGTATGTATTATAATGGTTCATGGATATAGAAATGATAAGACATATATGTTATCTCAGGTTAAAGGGTTTTATCCTCTTGGTTATGATATGCTTGTTGTTGATTTAAGAGGGCATGGAAAGAGTGAAGGAGATTATGTTGGCTTGGGGGTTGATGATAGTAAAGATATACAATTGTGGATAGAAAAGGTAAAGGAATTGAATGATAAATATAATATTGTTTTATATGGGGTATCTATGGGTGGAGTCAGTATATTAAATGATGAGTATGACCATGTATTATGTGCTGTTTCAGATTCTTCATATAGTGATATATTTAGTTTACTGTCTGATTATTCATCTGTGCATCCTTATATAGAAAGAATAGTGATAAGCACACTTCGTTTTTATGTGTTATTAAATAATGGGTATGATATATATCATTCATCACCTTTATCTCATGTTTCTTCAATTTCATATCCTATACTTTATATCCATGGAACATATGATGGTGTTGTGTCTATTAGTCATATGTATGATTTGTATAATCATACATATGGGAAGAAAGATTATTATATAGTGGATGAACATCATGGTGAATGTTTTAAAGACAAGAATTACTTTAATAAGATAGATTGTTTTGTAAAAAAGACATTAGACAGGTAAAAAAAGTAAAAAAGTATAGACATCTATTTTCAAAAAGAATAAAATGTGACTTGTTAGGGAAATAGGAGGATAAATAAGATGAGTGGATTTTTTGGAGTAGCTTCTAAAAATGATTGTGTAATGGATTTATTCTTTGGTACAGATTATCATTCACATTTAGGAACACGCAGAGGGGGACTTGCTGTTTGTGGTGATATTGGTTTTCAAAGATCAATTCATAATATTGAAAATTCTCCATTTAGAACTAAATTCGAAAAAGATGTTGATGAATTTAGAGGTAAATTGGGAGTAGGTTGTATTTCAGATAGTGAAGCACAGCCATTATTAGTAAATTCGCATTTAGGTTCTTATGCGATTACAACAGTAGGAAGAGTAAATAATTTAGAAGAATTAAAAAGACAGTGTTTTGCAAATGGAACTATGCATTTCTTAGAAATGAGTGGAGGAGTTATTAATCCAACTGAATTAATGGCAGCATTAATTAATCAGAAAGATTCTATTGAAGAAGGATTAGCTTATGTACAAGAAGTTGTAAAAGGTTCTATGAGTATTCTTGTTCTTACAAATAAAGGAATTTATTGTTCAAGAGATAAATTTGGTAGAACACCAATTATCATTGGGCAAAAAGAAGATGCATTCTGTGCAACATTCGAAAGTTCAGCGTTCTTAAATTTAGGTTATCATTATGTTAAAGATTTAGGACCTGGAGAAATTGTATTTATTGATAGTGAACAATGCGTTACATTAAAAGAACGTAATGAAAAAATGAGAATGTGTTCATTCTTATGGGTATATTATGGATATCCAACAGCAACTTATGAAGGTGTCAATGTAGAAGAAATGAGATATCGCTGTGGAGCAATGTTAGCGAAAAGAGATAGAGTTCGTGCTAACTCTGTAGCTGGTGTACCAGATTCAGGAACACCACATGCGATTGGGTATTCAAATCGTTCAGGAGTACCTTTCTCAAGACCATTTATTAAATATACGCCAACATGGCCACGTTCATTTATGCCATCTAGTCAGGATCAAAGAAAAATTATTGCTAAAATGAAATTGATTCCTGTAGATGCATTAATTAAAAATAAAAGTTTATTATTAATTGATGACTCAATTGTAAGAGGAACTCAATTAAGAGAACATACTGAATTCTTATATGACTCAGGTGCAACTGAAGTCCATGTAAGACCAGCATGTCCACCAATTATGTTTTCATGTAAATACTTAAACTTCTCTCGTTCAACTTCAGAAATGGATTTAATTGCAAGAAAAACAATTTCTGAATTAGAAGGAACTGTTAATGTAAGTGATGAAGTATTAGAAGAATATTGTAATCCTGATAGTGAAAGATATCAGGCAATGTTAGATGCATTATGTGATAAATTGAAATTTACATCACTAAGATATCATAGATTAGATGATTTAATTGAATCTATTGGATTACCAGCAGATTGTTTATGTACTTATTGTTTTAATGGGAAAGAATAGCACTTTATAAAGTGCTATTTTTTTTATATAATATAAAAGGAGGTGCTAAGAGTATGAAGGCTGTTATATTTGATTTTAATGGAACATTATTTTTTGATACTCATTTACATGTGGATACATGGAAAAAATTTGTAAAAGAAAAATTTAATGAAGAATTAGATGATGAAGGATTTAAACAAAAAATATATGGTAGAGATAATAATGCAATTTTAAAGGATAGTTATGGTATTGAAGATATTGAAGAAGTTCATCGATTATCTGAAGAAAAAGAACAATGGTATAGAGATGTATGTGATACTTTAGATATTGATTTAGTACCAGGTGCAAGAGACTATTTTGATTATTTAAAAGATAATAATATTTTATTTACGATAGCTACTGGGGCTTGTAAAAGTAATGTAGATTATTATTTTGATGTATTTGAATTAGGGAAATGGTTTGAATATGATAAAGTTGTTTATGATGATGGTCATATTCCTGGTAAACCTAATCCTACAGTATTTAATATGGCTATAGAAAAGTTAGGAGTAAAACCTGAAGACTGTATTATTTTTGAAGATTCTATGGCAGGAGTAGAAGCAGCTTATAAAGCAGGAGTAAGTGCTGTTTATCTTATAAATAGTGAAGGTAAAGCAAGCTGTCAGGTAGATGGAGTTTTTAAAGATTACTATGAATATATGAATAAAGAATGCTAGTGCATTCTTTTATTGTATATGGAGGGCTTAAAAGTGAATAGAGGAGAGAAGATATATTTAAAGGAAATGACGTATGATATGTTTCATATGTTTTTTAAGGAATATATTAATGATAAAGATTTATATCTAGATAAAAATGATTTTAATGATTATATCTATAGTGAGGAAAGAGTAAATCAGTATATTCAAAAACAGATTGATAAAAATAGAATAGTTTTGGCTATTATGTATGATGATCTTATTGTAGGCGAAATAAAAATATATGATATTATAGATAATGTTTCAGCGACATTAGGGATTACAATAATCAATGATTCATATAAAGGTCTAGGAATAGGGACAAAGGCAGAACTGTTAGCTATAGACTATGTGTTTTATACATTAAATATACCTGTTCTTTATGCCGATTCAATTATTACAAATACGAGAAGTCAGCATGTCTTAGAAAAAGTAGGTTTTACGTGTATTGGGCAGGATGAAACAAAAAAATATTATAAGATAGAAAAAAGATGATTCATAACGAATCATCTTTTATAGTTTTTATTGGTTATGTGATGGAGTTTTATCTTTTAAGATAACGTCATGTGCTCCACCTTCAACGATACTTACTGAAGATACTAAAGTTAATTTAGCTTTTTCTTGTAATTCAGGAATTGTTAATGCTCCACAGTTACACATTGTAGATTTGATTTTTGCAAGTGTGATAGCTACGTTGTCTTTTAATGGTCCAGCATAAGGAACATATGAGTCAACACCTTCTTCGAATGAAAGTTTTTTGTCTCCTCCTAAGTCATAACGTTGCCAGTTTCTAGCACGAGCACTTCCTTCTCCCCAATATTCTTTCATGTATGTACCATTGATATTTACTTTGTTTGTTGGAGATTCATCGAATCTTGAGAAATATCTTCCTAACATGATGAAATCAGAACCCATAGCTAATGCTAAAGTCATATGATAATCATGAACGATACCACCATCACTACAGATAGGTACATAAATACCAGTTTCTTTGAAATATTCATCTCTTGCTTTAGCAACTTCGATAGTTGCAGTTGCTTGTCCACGTCCGATACCTTTTGTTTCACGAGTGATACAGATAGAACCACCACCGATACCAACTTTAATAAAGTCAGCACCACAGTCAGCTAAGAATCTGAATCCTTCTTCATCAACTACGTTACCAGCTCCAACTTTAACTTTATCACCATAGTTGTCTCTGATCCATTGAATAGTTAATTTTTGCCATTCAGAGAATCCTTCACTTGAATCGATACATAATACATCTACACCAGCTTCTACTAATGCAGGAACACGTTCAGCATAGTCTCTAGTATTGATACCAGCACCTACGATATAACGTTTAGATTCATCTAATAATTCATTAGGATTTGCTTTTTTAGATTCATAATCTTTTCTAAATACAAATGAATCTAAGCATCCATTTTCATCAATAATTGGTAAAGAATTTAATTTATGTTCCCAGATAATATCGTTAGCTTCTTTTAAAGTTGTTCCAACTTTAGCAGTTACTAATTTATCTAAAGGAGTCATGAAACTTTCAACAGTTTCTTCCATAGTCATTCTTGATAATCTATAATCTCTTTCAGTAACAATACCAACTAATTGACCTTTTGCACTACCATCAGCAGTAACTGCCATAGTTGAATGTCCTGTTTGTTCTTTAATTCTTAATACGTCTTTAATTGTCATATCTGGAGCTAAGTTTGAATCACTTGCTACAAACCCAGCTTTATAAGCTTTAACTTTTCTAACCATTGCTGCTTGGTCTTCAATAGATTGAGAACCATAAATAAATGAAACTCCACCTTCTTTAGCTAATGCAATTGCCATAGTATCATTTGATACAGATTGCATGATAGCTGATACTAAAGGAATATTTAAAGAAATTGCAGGTTCTTCACCTTTTTTAAATCTTACTAATGGAGTTTTTAAACTCACGTTTGCTGGAATACATTGTGCACTAGAGTATCCAGGTACTAATAAATATTCATTAAATGTGTGTGATGCTTCTTTGAAAAAATAAGCCATTTTCTTTTGTCCCCCTTGTTCGCTTTTTACTCATTCTAATGAGTTTTCAAAAATGAGTCAATACAAAGTTAACTTTTTGTAAAAAATTGTTTTTTTCAATATTATATAATACAAAAAAACAGTCTTTTTTCTTAATTTAATATAGTGTAAGTGGTTACATTTTTTCTGTCAAAAAATGTTATAAAAAAGGTTTGAAATGGTGTATTTCCTATGTTATGATGTGCATGGTTATACAACTGACGGAAAGTGGAGTTAACCACATGGGAGTATAATGTAAAAGAGTCGACCGTCTGGGCTAAAGTCTGGGATGAGTAGGCTCTTTTTTTTGTTTGTCTACTTAATTTTATAGAGACTAATGTAAAAATAGTGTAAAATAGTAATGAAGGAATAAAAATAAGGAGGATAAATCAAATGTTAACTGATGTAGAAATTGCACAAAGTGCAAAGATGAAACCTATTAAAGAAATTGCTAGCCAAGTTGGGTTAGAAGAAGATGATTTAGAATTATATGGTAAATATAAAGCTAAAATTTCTTTAGAAGCTATTGAAAGAGTTAAAGATAATAAAGATGGAAAATTAGTATTAGTGACTGCAATTAATCCAACTCCAGCTGGAGAAGGTAAAACAACAACTATGATTGGATTATCACAGGCATTAAACTTTTTAGGAAAAAAATCAATTGTTGCAATGCGTGAACCAAGTTTAGGACCATGCTTTGGTGTTAAAGGTGGAGCAGCAGGTGGTGGATATGCGCAAGTTGTTCCTATGGAAGATATTAACTTACACTTCACAGGAGATTTACATGCAATCACAACTGCAAATAACTTAATTGCAGCTATGTTAGATAATTCAATGCAACAAGGAAATCCATTAAATATTGACCCACGTCAAGTTGTATGGAAAAGAGTTGTAGATTTAAATGATAGAGCATTAAGAAAAATTGTTATTGGTATGGGTGGAAAAGTAAACGGTGTACCAAGAGAAGATGGTTTTGATATTACAGTAGCAAGTGAAGTTATGGGTATTTTATGCTTAGCAACTTCATTAGAAGATTTAAAAGTTAGAGCAGGAAGAATGATCGTTGCTTATACATATGATGGACAACCAGTTACTGTAGATGATATTGGAGCAACAGGAGCTGTTGCATTATTAATGAAAGATGCAATTAAACCAAATATGGTTCAAACTTTAGATCATACACCAGTATTTGTTCATGGTGGTCCTTTCGCTAATATTGCTCATGGATGTAACTCAGTTATGGCAACAAAATTAGCTATGAAATTAGGAGATTATGCAATTACTGAAGCAGGATTTGGTGCTGACTTAGGAGCAGAAAAATTCTTAGATATTAAATGTAGACAAGCTGGTTTAAAACCTGATGCTGTTGTTATTGTAGCAACTGTTAGAGCTTTAAAAATGCATGGTGGAGTTGCTAAAAAAGATTTAGGAACTGAAAATTTAGAAGCTTTAAGAGCAGGTATTGAAAACTTAGAAAAACATATTGAAAATATTGCTAAATATAATTTACCAAGTGTTGTTGCAATTAATGCATTCCCAACTGATACAGAAGCAGAATTACAATTATTAAATGAAATCTGTAAAGCAAAAGGTGTAGATGTTGCAATTTCTAAAGTATGGGCACATGGAGCACAAGGTGGAGTAGAATTAGCTGAAAAATTATTAGATATTTTAGAAAATAAAGAAGCTGATTTCAAACCTATTTATGAATTAGAATTACCAATTACTGAAAAAATTAAAACAATTGCTAGAGAAATTTATGGTGCAGATGATGTTATCTTCTCTAAAAAAGTTTTAACTAAAATTAAAAAATATACAGAACAAGGATTAGGAAATTTACCTATCTGTGTTGCAAAAACACAATATTCATTATCTGATGATCCTACATTATTAGGAAGACCATCAGGATTTAATGTAGAAATCAATGATTTAATTCCAAATACTGGTTCAGGATTCTTAGTAGCAATCAGTGGTGATATTATGCGTATGCCTGGTTTACCAAAAGTTCCTGCTGCAGTTAATATGGATATTGATAAAGAAGGAAAAATTAAAGGATTATTCTAGGAGGAAAAACATGAGAGTTGCAATTATCATGGGTTCAACAAGTGACTTAGGTAAAGTTGAACCAGCAGTAGAAATTTTAAAAAGTTATGGTGTAAGTGTTGATGTAAGATGTTTATCAGCACATAGAGCACATTTAGGGTTATCTGCTTTTATTAAAGAAACAGAAACAAACGGAACTGAAGCAATTATTGCTGCAGCTGGTATGGCTGCTGCATTACCAGGAGTTGTTGCTTCACAAACAATTATTCCTGTTATCGGAGTACCACTAACAAGTGCAGCTCTTGATGGTATGGATGCATTATTATCGATTGTACAAATGCCTACAGGTATTCCTGTTGCAACTGTAGCAATCAATGGAACTAAAAATGCAGCTTATTTAGCTTTACAAATGATGGCTATGAAACATGATTGTATTAAAGAACAATTATGTGCTTATAGAAAACAAATGGAAATTGATGCTTTAAAAGCAAATGATGAAATGATTGAAAAATTTAAATAAGGGAGAAAAAAAAGATGGATTATAAAAAAGCTGGTGTTGATATTGAAGCTGGTTATAGATCAGTTGAATTAATGAAAAAACACGTTAAAGAAACTTTAAGACCTGAAGTATTAGGTGGTTTAGGTGGATTTGCTGGTGCATTTGATTTAAGTGCAATTAAAAATATGGATGAACCAGTATTATTATCTGGAACTGATGGATGTGGAACTAAAGTAAAATTAGCATTCGTTATGGATAAACATGATACAATTGGTATTGATGCAGTAGCTATGTGTGTAAATGATATTGCATGTAGTGGTGGGGAACCTTTATTCTTCCTTGATTATATTGCATGTGGGAAAAACTTCCCA
>JAZLDV010000003.1:0-24009 GCA_045614925.1 Coprobacillaceae bacterium
ATGTTATAATTTTAACATGGAGGATGATGACAAAATGGATAAAAAGACAATCAAAGATATCGAAGTCGCTGGAAAAACTGTGTTAGTACGTGTTGACTTCAACGTACCAAGAAATAAAGAAACTGGGGAAATTACTAACGATAACAGAATCGTTGCTGCTTTACCAACTTTAAAATATTTATTAGATCAAGGACCTAAAGCAGTTGTTTTATTCTCACATTTAGGAAAAGTAAAAACTGAAGAAGACAAAGCTAAAAATGATTTAGCTGTTGTTGCTCCAAGATTATCTGAATTATTAGGAGTAGATGTAAAATTCGTAAACTGCACTAGAGGTGCTGAATTAGAAGAAGCAGTTAAAACTGCTGAAAATGGACAAGTAATCTTAGTTCAAAATACTCGTTATGAAAAAGGTGAATCTAAAAATGATCCTGAATTAGGTGCTTACTGGGCATCTTTAGGTGATGTATTCGTTGAAGATGCATTCGGTTCTGTACACAGAGCTCATGCTTCTACAGCTGGAATTCCTGCTCACTTACCATCAGCTGCTGGTTTCTTAGTAGAAAAAGAAATCGCTTATATCGGAAAAGCTGTAAGCAATCCTGAAAGACCAATGGTTGCTATTTTAGGTGGAGCTAAAGTTTCTGATAAAATCTTAGTAATCGAAAACTTATTAAAAATTGCTGATAAAGTTATCGTTGGTGGAGGTATGGCATATACTTTCGCTAAAGCAATGGGACATACAATTGGAAATTCTTTAGTTGAAGAAGACAGAATTGAAATCGCTAAAGAATTAATCGAAAAAGGTGGAGATAAATTAATCTTACCAGTAGATGCTGTATGTAATACTGCATTTGCTCCTGAAGGAGATATCCAAGTATTTGGTGCTGATATTCCAGAAGGATATATGGGATTAGATATCGGACCTAAATCAGTTGAAAATATTAAAGCTGCTTTAGAAGGTGCTAAAACTGTAGTATGGAATGGGCCAATGGGTGTATTCGAAATGGATGCATTCGCTAAAGGTACAATCGCTGTATGTGAAGCATTAGCTGCTTTAGAAGGTGCTAATACAATTATCGGTGGTGGAGATAGTGCTGCTGCTGTTATGAAATTAGGATTTGCTGATAAAGTTTCTCACATCTCAACAGGTGGTGGAGCTTCATTAGAATACATGGAAGGTAAAGTATTACCTGGTATCGCTGCAATCAATGATAAATAATTAGGAGATTTAAAACAATGAGAAAACCAATTATCGTAGGAAACTGGAAAATGAATAAAACTATCGCTGAAACAAAAGCATTTGTTGAAGCTGTAGATGGTAGTGTAACTGACACTGCTGACTGGGGAATTGCAACTCCATATTTAGCATTACAAGCTGCTAAAGAAGGTGCAAAAAAATTATTAATTGCTGCAGAAAACTGCCATTTCAAAGATAACGGAGCTTATACAGGTGAAGTAAGTGTTGAAATGTTAAAAGAAATCGGAATTGAATGGGTAATCTTAGGACATTCTGAAAGAAGACAATATTTTGGTGAAACTGATGAAACAGTAAATGCTAAAATGTTACAAGTATTAAAAAATGATTTAACTCCTATCGTTTGTGTTGGGGAAACATTAGAAGAATATGAAGCTGGAGTAACTAAAGAAGTTTGTAAAACTCAAACTGTTGCTGCATTCAAAGATGTTTGTCCAAAATGCGCTAGCAGAGTTGTTATCGCTTATGAACCAGTTTGGGCTATTGGTACAGGAAAAACTGCTACTAATGAAATCGCTCAAGATGTTTGTGCATATATCAGAAGCGTTGTTGCTGAATTATATGGACAAGAAGTTGCTGATCAAGTAAGAATTCAATACGGTGGATCTGTTAAACCTGAAGGTTTAAAAGAATTATTAGAACAACCTGATATTGATGGTGCTTTAGTTGGTGGAGCTTCTTTATTAGAAGATTCATACAAAGCAATGATTGCTGCTTTAGATTAATCAATAGAGATGACTTATCAGAAGATAAGTCATCTTTTTTGTTTTATACGGTCTTATATAGATATATTTATGGAAAATTATAAAAAATAATAGGAAATATACTTTTTGGTTGTTTAAAAAAATTATGAATGATGATATAATGATTAAGATAAGAAAACTATACTTTGATTTTTATAATGAATCAAAAGCTTGGTGGCTGGCTGATTAAAAGTATGTTTTTGTTTGACATAAAGGAGGTGCAGTTATGAATGTGAAGAAAATATGTAATACTCTTTCTTCAGCACTTATTTCTTTTGTTTTAATACTAGCTGTAATGACAATTGGAGTAAGAGCTGTAGGGATAGATGTCTTTGTTGTTTTGTCAGGATCAATGGAACCTGCAATTCATACTGGATCTTTAGTTTATGTTAAAGAAAAAGAAGACCTAAAAGTAGGAGATGTCATTACTTATCAGATTTCTGATTCTATGAGTGCAACACATAGAATTGTTGAAGTGATTGAGGATGACAGTTGTGTATCTTTTAGAACGAAAGGGGATGCAAATGATCATGAGGATCCTTCATTAGTAAGGGAAGATGATGTGATTGGATCAGCTATATTCTCTATTCCGTTTTTAGGATATCTGATGAATTATGTACAAAGTGCTTCTGGTAGATTTGCTTTGATAGCATATGGTGCATTATCATTCCTACTATTAATTATTCCAGGATTGCTAAGTGATGAAGAAAAAGAAGATAGTGAAGAAAAACTTAAATAGAAAAAGGGGAGGAAAAAATTATGAATTCTAAAAAAAGAACTTTATTAACTGTATTAGGAGCAATTGCATTAGTTGCGACTACAGTATTATCAACAGTTGCATATCTTACTGATACTGAAAAAGTAACAAATACTTTCACAGTAGGTCAAGTAGATATTAAATTAGAAGAAACTGTTGTTGATGAAGATGGAAATGTAACTCAAGAAAAAACAACAGAAGGGAACCAATATCATTTAATTCCAGGATTAGAATATTCAAAAGATCCAACTATGACAGTATTAAAAGATAGTGAAGAATCATATGTACGTATGATTATGACTGTATATAATGCAGAAGCAGTATCTGCAATTGTTAATAATCCAGTTCATGGTTTAAATGATTTTGCTGGTTTATTTGCTGGATGGGATAATGAAAAATGGAATTATGTAGGTTTTGAAGAAGATAAAGCAAATGACACAATTGCATTTGAATTCCGTTATCATGAAGCAGTTGGAAAAGCTGAAGAAGATAAAGTATTAGAACCATTATTTACTAAATTAGTGGCTCCAGGAACTTTAACAAATGAAGAATTAAAAGCATTATATGGTGATGAAACAACTGATACTGATGATTTTAAAATTGAAGTTGTAGGACATGCAATTCAAAAAGCTACATTTGAAACTGCTGATGAAGCATGGGCTGCATTTAACTAATTAAATGTATATTTGATATAAGAATAAAAGGAAGGAGGGACGCTCATGAATGTGTTTAAAAAGTTAAAATTGATGACAGGTATCACAGGGATAATAATTGCTGTTGCTTTTTTATTCGTGAGTGTGTCAAGTGGAACAATGGCTTGGCTTATGGCCACTACAGATCCAATTGTTAATACCTTTACTTATGGAGATATCAATATTACTTTAGAAGAAACAGATACACAAGTTGATGATGATGACAATGATCGTACAAATAGTTATAAAATGCTTCCTGGTGAAGATATTTTAAAAGACCCTTTAATTACAGTGAAAAAAGGTAGTGAAGATTGCTTTGTATTTGTAGAATTGACTGAAATTAATGATTTTGGAAAATATATGGAATATAAAGTTTTAGATGGATTAAATGGGATTTGGGAACCATTGATTAATCATCCAAATGTCTATTATATTGAAGTTGATGCTGAAGATGTACTATCTAATGATTTAACTTTTGAAGTATTAGAAAACAATAAAGTAGTCGTAAAAGAAAGTGTAACAAAGCAGCAACTTAATAGTTTAACAAATGAGACTTATCCAAAACTTGAAATTAAAGCTTATGCAGTACAAAGAAGTGATGTGAATGAATCAATCAATACTGCATCAAAAGCTTGGGAATTAATTAAAGAATAAGAAGAAAGGAGCAAAGATATATGAAAAAGATTTTAACATATATTACAAGTTTAGCATTAGTGGCAGCTTTAGCTATTGCTGGAACTGTTGCATTCTTAACTTCTCATACAGGAACTAAAACAAATACTTTTACTGTCGGTAGTGTTGAAATTGAATTAGAAGAAGATGTAGACGTTATCGGTGGTGGTGAAGTTGATGAAAAAGAAGATGGAGCAGATTATTCTGATATCGTTCCAGGAGATAAAATTAAAAAAGAAGTTAAAATTACAAATACTGGGAAAAATCCAGCATATGTAAAAGCAACTGTAGTTTTAAATAATGTAGATATTATTAATGAATCAATCGATGAATACTATGCTGATAAAGGTTATAGTGCTCAGCAGATTCAAGCCATTTATGATAATGTATTTGATGGCTGGGGATTAAATTACTCAAAAGTTGATGCTGATGGTGATGATACTGTTATGCGTTTAACTATTACAGGTGATGATATGCCTCAAGTTAATGGACAAGGACATGTTATTACTGTAGACTCTACAAAAACTTTAACAGATCATTCAATCAACTATCCAAAAAATATGTTTATGAATTCTGGTGAAGAAGACGGGCATGTGCCTAATTTAACAGATGGATATTATAGTAAAGATATGAATGAAAATGAATTAAATTATTCTTACTATATTTATTTAGAACCAGGTGATGAAGTTGTATTATTTAACGGTTTAAATATTCCAACTGATTTTAATGGTGAACAATTAGCAATGTTTGAAAATTTAAATATCGTTGTTGAAGCTGATGCAATTCAAGCAGATAACTTTGATGATGCAAAAGTTGCTTTTGAAACTTTAGCTGAAGAAAAAGCAAAAGCAAACCCATAACATTGACAATAACTGCCCTATCATATGGATAGGCAGTAACCAAAGGACATAAGTATACTTATGTCTTTTGGCTACTGAAGTGAAATGAAAGAAAGGAGAATTTTTATGCGCAATAAGTTAAAACGTATGTTGAAATTGATGCAAAGATCTGGATTTTTAGTATCTTTAATTTTGATTTTAACAGTGACTATTGGGACGACTTTAGCATTTATTATTGCTGAAACGCCATCTATTTTGAATACGTTTGAATATAGCCATGAAGGGGATATTGTGATTGAAAAGAAAGTTACACATCCTTTTGGTGAAAAATATAATATACCAGATTCTGTTTCTTTTGATTTTGAATTGGAATTTCTTGATTATTCTAAAGATACTGTAATTATCAATGATAAGGAAGTAACATTACAGGAAGGTAAAACAAGTGTCTCACTTAAGGCAAATGATAGTGTACGTATCAAAGATATTTTGACAGACACGAAAGTAAAAATTACTGAAATTGATGTTGAAGATGATGGATTTAGTGTTTTAGATGATATATGGAGTAAAGAAGTTGTAGTTGAGACAAATAAAACAGTTAATGTAGAATTTGTGAATAATTATAAGCCTGAAGCGGCTGAGAGTTCATCTGTTGATTTAAGATTAACAAAAGAATTAAATAGAGTTTGGTTAGAAAACGATGTATTTGAATTTAATTTAGAATATTTTAAAGATAATGAGTGGGTTCTAGTAGGAAGTCAAGCTATTTCTTATGAAAAAGATAGAGATGATTTTAATAAAATTCATTTCAATAATGAAATGAAGACAATTAATTTTGATAGTGCTGGTATCTATAGTTTTAGAATAAGCGAAGAAAAAGGAACTATAGGTGGTATTTCATATGATAATAAGGTAATTTATATGGATGTGACTGTAAGTGATTTAGATATGAATGGTCAATTAGAAATTACTGATGTGAAATCAAATGAAACTGAAGTTGTTTATGAAAATGATGTATTTACGTTAAATTGTGTATTTACAAATATTTATAGTACATCAGGTCATGCATTTGCCAATATTGATATTAAAAAAGAATTAGAAGATTTATCTCTTCAAAATAAAGGCTTATCTGGATTTGCATTCGTATTATATGATGAATCAGGTAATGTTGTGAAAAAGTCTGATGAAACTATGAGTGCAGGTGAAACATATATTTCACTAGTTTATGATACTCAAGATGTTAACAAAACATATAATTATGTTTTAAAAGAAATGAATGCAGGTGAAACAATTGATGGTATGACTTATGATAATAAGGAATATTTTATTGAAGTTTCAGTTGTAGATAATTTAAATGGGACTATAAGTGCTAAAATTTATGATAAAGATGGAAATAAAGATCAAGCATCAGATAAATATGAAGCAATCTTTAAAAATATTTATAATGTAACTGAGTCTGATCCTTTAATTCTTGGTGGTAAAAAAGTATTAGAAGGAAGAGACTTGATTCAAGGTGAATTTATTTTTGAATTATATGAAACTGATTCAAGTTTTGAAATCAATGAAGATTCTAAACTAATCGATACAGCAAGTCATGACAGAAAAGGTCACTTTACTTTTAAAGGTATGACATATACATCTTTAAAACCACATTACTATGTCATAAAAGAAAAAGATAATGGTAAGGGTGGGGTGTCATATGATAGTACATACTATAAAGTGACTGTACTAATGGATGACAATAAAGGTAAACTTGTAGCTTATGCAGATCTTAATAATGAAGATATTGTATTCTCTAATAGATATGAAGCTGAATCAGCAAAAATATTATTAGAAGGTAAGAAATCTTATAATTATGATTTAGATGAAGGCATGTTTAGTTTTGATTTAGTAAAATGTAATGATAAATATGAACAGGTTGGATCTGTTATTCAGACAGTGAAAAATGATGTGAATGGAATATTTAAATTTAAAGAATTAAATTTTGATAAAACAGGAACATATTATTATTTAGTTAAAGAAAATACTGAAGATGCATTAGCACATATTGAATATGATGCAACACAATATGTTGTTAAAGTTGATGTAGAAGATGATGCTTTAGGTCAATTACATGCAAAATATAAATTGTATTCTTTAAAAGATAAAACATTAAAAGAAGTAGAAGCAATCGAATTTAAGAATACATATATTCCAGAAAGTATTAATTTGATCTTAAGTGGTCATAAAACTTTAACAAATTATACTATTGAATCAGATATGTTTAGTTTTGAATTATATGAAGCAGATAAAGATTATAAAGCTAAAGATTTATTGTTAGTTACATCAAATAAATCCGATGGTGAATTTGTCTTTGATCCTATTACTTATGATTATAAAGAAGTAGGAACTCATTATTATGTTGTTAAAGAAAAACATAATATGGGAGCTAAATATAAGGCGTTAGAGAGCCAAATGACATATGATGATACTTTATATGGTATTCAAGTTAAAGTGATGGAAAAAGACGGGAAATTAGAAACTGAATATAAGGTTATTAATTTAAAAACTCAAGAAATAAGTGATATTAAGTTTAATAATACTTATAAGTTCCCTGATGTTTATGAAGTTATTAATATTGATATTAATAAGACTATTAAACTTATTTCAAAAGAGACTATAGGTCCTGAAGGATTTAAGTTTATCTTAGAAAGTAATGATGCTTCTAAATGTGAAGCAATCAGCGATGAGAGTGGACAAGCTGTTATTTCATTAACTTTTACAAATGATGATGTAGGAACACATTATTATCGTTTATATGAAGTGAATGATAAAAAAGAAAATGTGGAATATAGTACAAAGGTTTATGAAATAGAAATTAATGTTTCTTTAGATGATCATGGTCAATTGATTATTAATAAAAAAGTAGATAAGAAGAGTGTAGATTCTATTGAATGTCATTTTGAAAATATCTATGGAAAGAAAGTTAATACAAGTGATAGAACTCAAGTCATTCCATTTGTAATAGTATCCTTAATTAGTGGTGCTGTTGCATTAATGATGTTAAAAAAGAAAAAAGAGAAGTAGAAAAAGGGTGAGATTTTAGAAATCTCATCCTTTTTTTGATTATGAGAAAAGTTAAGAAAATCTTAAGAATTTTATTGTAGATTTTTGGGTGACTCAATAGTATATTTAAAGTGTAAAGGGGGTAGGTATAATGATGAAAAAGATAATATTGTGTTTATGCTTATCCTTATTGTGTGGATGTTCAAGTGAAGGTGGTTTTATAGGAAGTGATCCTTCATCACAAGTATTGATTTATGAAGGAAATAATGGTGAACAGACATATAAAGAAGCAGTAAAGTTTTTTAATGATAATGTTCGTTCATATGAAGAATATATTATTAAAAATGATACAGAACTTATTAATTCGTATTATCGCCATAATGGTGGTATTGATATATCTGAAGTTAATATTTATAGTTATCAGGGTTTAAGTACTTTGTCTTATACTTGTTATAAAGGGGAAAAATTATATGTTTTATATTTAGGAGAATATGATTATTATCAGTATGAAGAACTTGATGAAAATTATTTGAATAAAGAAAAAATGTATGATGATATTTTAGTACAAGAAGGATACAGGGTACTAGAGATTGATAGGTATGATTTAAAAGATGAAGTTAAATTGGTGTTAAAGATTGAAGATTCTCATGCTTATAATATAGGTGGAGAGTTTGGGTATATGATTAAAGAAATCTATATTAATCAGGAAGGATATATTTATAAAGAAGAGATATCTTATTATAGTGATGCTAATTTTAAAGAAGAAATTGATGGGAAAGAAACTATTTATTATAATAAAATCAATGATTTGAAATATACTTCTATAGATAATGAAATTGATATGATTAAAAAATGTGATGGATTATCTTTTGAAGAGATAAAAGTTATCATTGGTCTATAATAATTCTTGAAATGATATTAAAATATGATATACTACTTTTTGTCAAAAAAGGTAGATAAAATGACCTTAATAAGGTCATTTTTTAATGGAGGTTTTATGATTATACAATTTATATTATTAGTAGTAGGTTTTGCATTATTAATGAAAGGTGCAGATGTATTTGTTGAAGGAGCTTCAAAAATTGCAAGTCTTTTAAAGATTCCTGAAATTGTTATTGGATTGACAATTGTTGCATTTGGAACAAGTGCTCCAGAAGCTGCTGTAAGTATTGCTTCAGCATACAAAGGGACAGCAGGTATTGCGATTGGGAATATTATTGGAAGTAATATTGCGAATGTCTTACTTATTTTAGGATTATCTGGTGTTATTGGTGCGTTAACGATTAAGAAAAATACGTTTAGAATTGAAACACCATTTGTTATTGTTATTTCTGCTATATTATTAGGTTTAGGATATTTTGATGGAAATGTGTCTTTTGTAGATGGAATTATTTTATGGGTATTATTCTTAATGTTCTTATTCTATTTATATCAGTTATCTAAAAAAGGTGATGAAGATGCAATTGAAGATGTTCCTGAATTAGATGAAAATGATCGTTTATGGAAATTAATTTTAATGTTAATTATTGGTGGAATCTGTATTGTTTATGGTAGTCAGTTGACTGTAGATAGTGCAAGTATGATTGCTAAAGAGTTTGGTGTAAGTGATCGTATTATTGGTTTAACAATTGTTTCTATTGGGACATCATTACCTGAGTTAGTAACTTCAGTAAGTGCTTCAATGAAAGGGAAAACTGATATTGCGATTGGAAATATTATTGGAAGTAACATTTTTAATATTTTATTTGTATTAGGAACTGCGGCATTAGTTGCTCCTAATGGTATTCCTTTTGCAGAAGGATTCTTTATTGATGGTATTATTTCAATTGCAGCAATTGTTATGTTTATGTTATTTATCAATCATAAAAATAATACTTTAAGAAAAAGTGGTGCAGCATTAATGTTAGTAGCATATGCAGCATATCTAATCTATATTTTATAGAGTGAAAATAATTATTTTCACTCTTTTTTTTCGCGTATTTTTTTAAGCAAGCATGTGTATAATAATAAAGAAGAAAAAATATAACAAGCAATGAAAAGTATGGTATTTTTCATAAGTAAAAACGGTACTTAATAGATGTTTTTGATAATATTCGTGTTGAAAACGGTATCAATTTTCATGTAAACGTTTTCGTGAAAAATATAACAAAATCATGCTTGTTTTTTCACAAAGTATCATGTATTATGGTCTTGTGAAAAATAAAACAACATATGGAGGAAAAGAAAAATGGCAGAAAAAAAAGCTGTAAAAAAAGAAGCCCCAAAGGCAGAAGAAATCACTAATGAACAAATTGATTTACATGTAGATGAATTAGTAAAAAAAGCAAGTGTTGCTTTAGATAAATTTGTAGGTTTAGATCAAGAGGCTGTAGACTTCATTGTTGCTAAGTGTTCAGTTGCAGGGTTAGATGCTCATGGTATCTTAGCAGAAGCTGCAGTAAATGAAACAGGTAGAGGAGTTTTTGAAGATAAAGCTGTTAAAAACTTATTTGCTTGTGAATATGTAACAAAAAACTTACGTCACTTAAAAACAGTAGGTGTCGTTAATGAAGATCCTTTAACAGGAATTACTGAAATTGCTGAGCCAGTTGGTGTAATTTGTGGAATCATTCCAACAACAAACCCAACTTCAACAGTAATCTTTAAATCATTAATCTCATTAAAAACTAGAAATCCAATTATCTTCTCATTCCATCCTTCAGCATATGAATGCTCAGTGATGGCTGCAAAAATTGTGAGAGATGCTGCAGTTGCTGCAGGAGCTCCAGAAGATTGTATCCAATGGTTAGGAATGAAATCAATGTATGCAACTACTGCATTAATGAATCATCCAAATGTAGCAACTATCTTAGCTACTGGTGGTAATGCAATGGTTAAAGCTGCATATTCATGTGGAAAACCTGCATTAGGTGTAGGTGCTGGAAACGTACCTGCATATGTAGAAAAAACATGTGTATTAAAAAGAGCTGTTAATGATATCGTATTATCAAAATCATTCGATAATGGTATGATCTGTGCATCTGAACAAGCTGCAATCGTAGATCGTGAAATTATGGAAGAATTCAGAGCTGAAATCTCAAGATTTAAAGTATATTGGTTAAATGAAGATGAAAAAGCTAAAGTTGAATCATTTATGTTTGGTGTAACTGCTTATAGCGATAAAGTAAATGAAGCAAAATTAAATCCAAACGTAGTAGGTAAACCAGCTACATGGATTGCAAGTGAAGCAGGAATTACAGTACCTGAAGATACACAAATCTTACTTGCAGACTGTAAAGAAGTTGGACCTAATGAACCATTAACAAGAGAAAAATTATCTCCAGTATTAGCTATCTTAGAAGCTGAATCAACTGAAGATGGTATTGCAAAATCAGCAGCAATGGTTGAATTCCATGGTTTAGGACACTCAGCTGCTATTCATACTCAAGATAAAGAAATTTCATTAGCATTTGGTAAAGCTGTAAAAGCTATCCGTGTTATTGAAAATGCACCATCAACATTCGGTGGTATCGGTTCTGTTTATAACGCATTTATCCCATCATTAACATTAGGATGTGGATCTTATGGACATAACTCAGTTTCAAATAACGTAAGTGCAATCAACTTATTAAATATCAAGAGAATAGGGAGACGTAACAACAATATGCAATGGGTTAAACTTCCACCAAAAATCTATTTCGAAAGAAATTCTATCGAATATTTAAGAGACATGAAAGAAATGGAAAAAGTTATGATCGTTACTGATAGAGGTATGTATAACTTAGGATATGTCGCTAAAATTGAAGACGTAATCAGAAGAAGACGTAATAAAGTAGATTTAGAATTATACTTTGATGTAGAACCAGATCCAAGTATCGATACAGTAATGGAAGGTGCTAAGATCATGAAAAACTTCCAACCTGACGTAATTATCGCATTAGGTGGAGGATCTGCAATGGATGCTGCTAAAGTTATGTGGTTAATGTATGAACATCCAGAAGTAAACTTTGATGATATTAAACAAAAATTCATGGATATCAGAAAACGTGCATTTAAATTCCCAGAATTAGGAAAACATGCAAAATTAATCTGTATCCCAACAACTTCAGGAACAGGTTCAGAAGTAACTCCATTCGCAGTTATTACTGACAAAAAAGCAAACAAAAAATATCCATTAACTGACTACTCATTAACTCCAACAGTAGCTATCGTTGATGCTGAATTCGTAAATACATTACCAGCAAGCATCGCTGCTGATACAGGTATTGACGTATTAACTCATGCAATTGAAGCTTATGTTTCAATCTTAGCAAGTGATTTCACTGATGGATGGGCTAAACAAGCAGTTAAATTAGTATTTGATTACTTAGAAAGATCAGTTAAAAATGGTAAAAACGATCCAGAAGCAAGAGAAAAAATGCATAATGCAGCAACTATCGCTGGTATGGCATTCGCTAATGCTTTCTTAGGTATGAACCACTCATTAGCTCACAAAATTGGTGGGGAATTCCATGTACCTCATGGTCGTACTAATGGTATCTTATTACCACACGTAATTAGATATAACGGAACTATTCCAACTAAATTAAATATCTGGCCAAAAATTGAAAACTACAAAGCTGATATTAAATATATGGAATTAGCTCAATTAATCGGATTAAATCCAAAAACTCCAGCAGAAGGTGTAAGAATGTTCGCTGATGCTTGTGAAGAATTATGTGCTAAAGTTGGTGTAGCTTGCAATATCAAATCTCAAGGTATTGATAAAGCAGCTTGGCAAGAAGCAGTACATAGAATGGCAATGAATGCTTATGAAGATCAATGTACTCCAGCAAACCCAAGAATGCCAATGGTTAAAGATATGGAACAAATCTTAGAAACAATCTATGATTATGAAACTAAATACGGTAAATAATTGTTAAAATAAAGGAATGTTGCATTTGCAACATTCTTTTATTTCATGTATACTCATTGATGGTGATGATATGAAAAAGAAAGATATAATAGTTATATTGGTATTAAGTGTAGTTATTGGGATTGGATACTTAATTATGAGTATGATTCAAAAAGAAAAAGATACAGTAGAAGTTTATTTTAAAAATGAATTGATTGAAACACTTGATTTATCTAAAAATCAAGTGTATACATATGAAGGAAGTTATGGTGTTTTTCATTTAGAAGTGAAAAATGGAGAATATCATGCGACAGATGTACAATGTCCTAATCATGATTGTGAAAATGTAGGATGGGTTAAATTAGGTCAGACAAAAGAAATTGTATGTGTACCTAATGAAATATATGTTATTCAAACAAAATCAGATGCCTTATATTAGGCATCTTTTTTTGTTATTTTCACATTTTTCTTTGATTATTATAATTTATTTAAAATATATAATTATGGATGATAGGGGGGATAGCATGTTTAAAAATGCATTATTAAGTATTAAAAAAAGTATAGGAAAAACAATTCTGGTGTTCTGCATTATGGCGTTGATTGGAAATCTTGTGATTGGAGGGTTAGCGATTCAAAATGCGACTGAAAAATCTATGGAACAGATTCGTACTTCATTAGGGAATGAAGTGACATTGAGCGTAGATATGAGAGCTTTAATGGGAAATAGAGATAAAGGTCAGCCAATGAATGAGATTATGCCAACAATCAATACAGATATGGCTGATAGTATAAAAGATTTAGAACATGTTGAATATCATAATTATACATATAATGTAGGTGTATATAGTGATGATATTGAACCAATAGAAATGAATAGACAAGAAGAGTCACATGGAATGGGTGGTTTTTCAGGAATGCAAAGACCATCGATGAATATGAGTGATTTTATGGTGAGTGGTCAAACAAGTATGGCTTATATAAGTGAATTTGTCGAGGAACGATATGTTTTAAAAGAAGGAAAACTATTAAGTGAAAATGATGTAGGATCAAAATTATGTGTTATTGAAAATCAGCTTGCCCTAGATAATGATTTATCTATAGGAGATAAATTTAATATTTATTTAACTGAAGGTGAAAATATAGAGTTAGAAGTGGCAGGTATTTTTGAAGTAGAGAGCGAAGAACAGTTAGATATGATGTTTATGGGTGGCATGGGTATGAGTTCACCTTATAATAAAATCTATACGACATTAGATTTTGCACAAAATATTAAAGGAACAAATGATCTGACAAGTGCTGTTTATTATTTAGATGATCCAAAGAATATTGAGACATTTATAGAATTAGCAAAAAATAATACAACAATTGATTTTGAAACATATATGTTGGATGCAAATGATTTTGCATATGAAAGAAGTATAGCATCATTAGAAAATATGGAATCATTTACAACATTATTTTTGATTGTTGTGATAGTGGCAGGATGTGCTATTTTGTGTCTGATTCTTATTTTAACATTAAGAAGTCGTTTTTATGAATTTGGAGTATTACTGTCGTTAGGACAATCAAAATTAAAAATAATTGGACAACAATTTATTGAGATTATGATTATAGCTATCGTTGCATTTTGTTTATCTATCTGTACAGGTAAGGTTGTTGCTAATGGAATAAGTGGCATATTAGAAAATGCATCATCACCTCATAATAATATGATGCATGAAATGCCAATGGGCGAAATGCCTAGACCTGAAAGAGAAGAAGGCAGACCAGGTTCTGATTTTATGGATAGTGCATTTAAGGAACCTGTGAATAAGGAGTTAGATGTATCTTTAGATACAGAGTCAATTTTACAATTAGCAGGTATTAGTACAGGAATATGTTTAGTCTCTATTTTGGTTCCATCATTATATGTATTAAGATTATCTCCTAGAGAGATATTAATTAAGAAGGAGGGATAATAATGGATAATACAGTATTATCATTTGATAATGTCTCTTATTATTATAGAGATGGAAATAGAGAAGTTAATATTTTAAAAGATGCAACGTATCATTTTGAAAAAGGAAAAATATATGCAATAGTAGGAGCAAGTGGAAGTGGCAAAACAACGTCACTTGTATTAGCAGGAGGATTAGACTCTGTAAAGAGTGGGAAGATTCTTTATAAGGGTGAAGATATTTCATCTATAGGACTAAGTGAATATAGAAGAAAATATGTATCTATTGTATTTCAGTCATATAATCTTATTTATTATATGAATGCGATAGAAAATGTAGTAACAGCAATGGATATATCAAAAGTTAAAGTACCAAATAAAAATCTTAAGGCATTAGAAATATTAAAGAGTTTAGGTTTAAGTGAAGAAGAATCTAAAAGAGATATAAGAAAATTATCAGGAGGACAGCAGCAGCGTGTTGCTATAGCAAGAGCTATTGCAAAAGATGTGGATCTTATTTTATGTGATGAGCCTACAGGAAATCTAGATGAAGAAACGTCTCAAGGAATTATACAGACTTTTATAGATTTAGCACATAATCATAATAAATGTGTTATAGTTGTGACACATTCTCCTTTATTTGCATCATGTTTAGATGTACAATTAAAAATAAATAAAGGTAAATTAGAAAATATAAAATAGTTCATATTTAATTCACAAGATTCGATTATATTATTATTGTGGATACGATAATAATATAAATAGGCATTTCCTCTCTCTCTATATATAATGTATAGTCTATTTATTGCTTGATAAGAAAGAATGTTGTGAAACATTCTTTTTTCTTTTCTAGGAGGGATATTATGAGTGTTAAAGTTAAAGCATTTAGTAAAGAAACACGTAAGGTTGTAGCGGAATTAGAAAATTATAAAGTTGTAGAATATTTAGAGGATATTACTGGAGCGCATAAAGATGCATCAAAAGAATATTTTGAAAATGTAACAGGGATTAGAAGAAGACAATTGTTTGTGGAACTTAATGGGGATAAGACATTAGTTATGCAGGCAGGAGGTCTGATGTGGGTTGCAGGAAATGTTGAAATTGTGACTGGTGTTAAAAATGAAAGAGATTTTATAAAAAAATTATTTTTTGGAAAAGTATCTAAGGAATCTGTTATAAAGCCTGAATATTCTGGGACAGGTTTAGTGGCAATGGAACCTACACATAAATATATCTTTTTACAGGATGTTTCTTCTTGGGGTGAAGAAGGGATGATTATAGAAGATGGTATGTTTTATGCTTGTGATAAGACAGTTAAACATTCTGCTGTGTCTAGAGAAAATGTAAGTTCTGCTGTTTTAGGGAACGAAGGATTGATTAATCTTTGCTTAAGTGGAACAGGTGTAGTGGCATTAGAAAGTATCGTTCCTCAAGAGGAACTTGTTGAAATTGATCTGATTGATGATGTATTAAAAATAGATGGAAGTTATGCAATATGCTGGAGTGCATCTTTAGAATTTAGTGTTGAGCGTTCTTCTAAAACTCTAGCAGGATCTGCAGTAAATAAAGAAGGACTATTAAATGTTTATAGAGGAACAGGAAAAGTTTGGATAAGTGGTATTAATTCGGTAAAAGATGTTGAATCAGTACCTAGTGATAAAAAAGATTAACCTTATGAAAGGTTAATCTTTTTAAATTAAATTAAAGTGTTTTAAAGCATTATAAATACCGTCTTGTTCAATTGAAGTTGTTACAAAGGTTACTTTATCGAATAAAAACGGGCTTCCATTTCCCATTGCAACACTTTCTTTTGTATGTGTTAGCATAGATAAATCATTAGAGGAATCTCCAATACTAATTGTATCTTCGATACTTAAACCTAAATGATTTAATAAAACATCAATACCTGTTGCTTTAGTACATGCTAAAGGGATGATTTCATAATTATTATCCCCTCTATCAATGATATCATAATCTTTATCTTCTAAGAAATAGTTTAAGAAACGTTCTTTATCAGACGTTGGCTTAAACCAGCAAGCCATCTTTTCAAAGCGAAACATAGAGTCTCTATTATATAAATAAACTGGGAAGCCTTGTTCTTTGTATCTATCAAAAACATGAATAAAAAAAGGATTGATCATATTTTCTGGGAAATAATCACCATCAATACCTTCAAGAACATTATCAACATCACAATCCGCGCTTAATTCAATAATCTCTTTTCGAATATTTTCATCTAAATCAGCATAGAAAATCATTTTATCATCATATTGAACATATGTTCCACATCCACAAATATATCCATCAAAACCAATATCCCATATTTGTTTTTCAATTGTACTAATAGGTCTTCCTGTATTAACAATACATAAATGACCATTTTTTTGTGCAGCATGAATAGCATTTATTGCTGACTCAGGAATATAATAGTCACCTTCGACAAAAAGTGTTCCATCTATATCAAAAAATATAATTTTACTCATAAATCTACTCCTTTCTTTATAATCATACATCATAAAATTATTTAAAACAAGTTTGAAAAGATTGCTTTAAGATAATCGAAAATAAAAATATTTTTAGTAGTTTATAAAAAATATGTATCAGTTATCCTTTGGAATTCACACTAATATAATTGATTATTTTTTAAAATTCTAATCAAATTGACAAAAATGGTTGAAAAGGAGTAAAATTATTATGTAAGAATTAAATAATAAAAATGAGGAGGAATGGTTATGAAGAAATTTTTACTATACATTTTATCTTTAACGATAGTTGTAAGTGCTGCTGTTGCTGGAACTGTTGCTTACTTAACAAGTGAAGATAGTGATGTAAATGTTATGACATTGGGGAATGTTCAAATTGATCAAATCGAACAACAATGGAAAGAAGACGGAACATTAAAAGATTTTGATAACAAAGAAGGATATGAATTATATCCTGCAGTAGGTGATGTGGCTACTGAAGTGGGAACTGGTACAGTAAATGGACAAGACTACACAAAATATACGATTGAAAACGTAGTTGATAAAATTGTAACAGTAGAAAATACTGGTAAATCTGATGCTTATGTAAGAACATGGTTCGCATTTGAACAAGGTTCTCTAACAAAAGCAAGATTTGATGAAGTTATTAAAATGAATATTAATGAAGCAAATTGGCATTTTGAAGAATATGCTTCAGATGTAGAAATTACTGATGGTAAAACAGGAACAACTAATAAATATGTTGTTGTATGTGCTACATATGTAGGAGATGGTACTTGTGTATTAAATCCTGAAAAAATCACTGAACCAAGCTTATTACAAGTTTATATGGATGCAGTAGCAACTAATGAAGATGTGGAAGCTGTAGATGGTAATAAAAATGGAACATATGAAATCTTAGTATTTACTCAAGCAATTCAAACAAAAGGATTTGAAGTGCCTACAACTTATTCAAACAATTCACCAGCATTACTAACTGCTATGGCAGCATTAAATGAAGGTTTTAGTGAAACTCATCCTTGGGTAAATGGTGTAAATAATCCTGAAACAGTGGAAACTCCAGAAGCATTTAAAGAAGCAATGGTTAATGGGGAAGATGTTGTTTTAAATGCTGATATTGTTATTGATGAAAGTTTTGAAATTAAAGAAAATGTTAATATTGATTTAAATGGGCATACTTTAGATGTAAGTAATTTAGTATTAAATGCAGAAAATTCTACAATTGAAAACGGAACGATTTCAAGTTACGAAGACAATATGATGGTTCCACATCTAAAAGTATCTACTGGAACAGTAACTATGAAAAATGTAGATATTAATATTGATAATTCAATTGTTTATCAAGCTCAAGGAAACAGAAGTTACTATGAATTTAGTGGGATTGAAGTTGATGGTGGAGAATTAATATTAGATGATTGTGATTTAAAAGTAGGGACATATAGAAAATGTACTTGGATGTTTACTTATGGAATTACACTTATGAATAATGGTAGTGCAATTATAAATGGTGGATCTATTACTGTTGAAAGTAGTAGTGGTACTATACTAAATGAAGAATACGCAATAGCTAATAACAATACTTCAACTGTTACATTAAATAATGTTGCTGTTGATTCTACTATTTACGGATCAACAATGCGTGGAAAATTAGTTGTGAATACAACTGATACAACTATTACTGATTCTGATTTTATTTTCTATACAGATGGACAATTAGAACTTAACTATATCAAATAAAAATTATATAAAATATGGGAATCCAACTGTTATAAACAGTTGGATTTTATTTTTGTTAAAAAGATATGAAAATATTGTTTCGTAATAAAAACATGATTGAAAATATAGCTTTATTGAACTTAAAAGGATGATTTGATATAATATTTAAACATAGTACAAAGGGGATGATGTGAATGTATAAAATTATTCGTAAGGAAGTAATGAATGATGTCGTTGAATTAATGGAAATCTATGCTCCTCATGTTGCTAGAAAATGTGAACCTGGGCAATTTATTATATTAAGAGTAAATGAAATTGGAGAAAGAATTCCATTGACTATTGCTGATTTTGATAGAGAAAAAGAAACAATTACAATTATTTATCAGATTGTAGGTTTTTCTACGAGAGAATTAGCTAAATTAAATGAAGGTGATGAAATTTTAGATTTTGCAGGTCCGTTAGGTGAACCTACAAAATTACATAAACATAAATATGCAATTGGTGTTGCAGGTGGTGTAGGAAGTGCACCATTATATCCACAATTAAAAGCATTGGCTGAAATGGGGGTAGAAGTTGATGTGATTATTGGTGGAAGAGAAGCACAATATGTTTTGTGGGCAGATAAGTTTAGACAATTCTGTAAAAATGTATATATTACAACTGATGATGGATCTTTAGGGGAAAAAGGATTCGTTACAACAAAATTAAATCAGTTAATTGAAGAGGGAAAACAGATAGATGAAGTTATTGCGATTGGACCAGTTCCAATGATGAAAGCAGTTGTAGGAGTTACAAAACCACATGCTATTAAAACATCTGTATCATTAAATCCTATTATGATTGATGGAACAGGAATGTGTGGATGTTGTAGAGTAAGTGTAGATGGTAAAATTAAGTTTGCTTGTGTAGATGGTCCTGACTTTGATGGTTTAACTGTTGATTTTGATGAATTGATGGCTAGACAAAAAATGTTCAAAGAAGAAGAACATCATGTAAATGAGCAATCAAATCATATCTGTAATTTAATGGGAGGTGTGAACAATGCCTAATTTGTCATTAGAAAAAGTAAAAATGCCAGAGCAGCAAGCAGATATTAGAAATAAAAATTTTAAAGAAGTTGCTTTAGGATATACAAAGGAACAGGCAATGGAAGAAGCATCTAGATGTTTAAATTGCCGACATAAGCCATGTGTGAATGGATGTCCCGTAGGAGTTCCAATTCCTGAATTTATTGAGTGTGTAGCTAAAGGTGAATTTGAAGAAGCTTATGATATTATCACTAGAGAAAACGCATTACCTGCAATTTGTGGACGTGTATGTCCACAAGAAAATCAATGTGAAGGAAAATGTGTAAGAGGAATTAAAGGAGAATCAGTTGGAATTGGTAGATTAGAACGATTTGTTGCTGATTATCATAGAGAATATGGACAAGAAAAAGAAATTCAGATTGAAAAAAATCATAGAAAAGTAGCAGTTGTAGGAAGTGGACCAGCAGGTATTACTTGCGCTGGTGAACTTGCTAAAAAAGGATATGATGTTACAGTATTTGAAGCATTACATAAAACTGGTGGAGTTTTATCTTATGGTATTCCAGAGTTTAGATTACCTAAAGATTTAGTACAACATGAAGTTGATGGTGTTGCTAAATTAGGTGTTAAATTTGTAACAAATGTTATTGTAGGAAGATCAATGACAATTGATGAATTACAAGAAGAAGGATATGAAGCAATATTTGTAGGAAGTGGAGCTGGATTACCACGTTTCCAAGGAATTCCTGGAGAGAACCTAAATGGTGTTTATGCAGCGAATGAGTTCTTAACACGTGTAAATCTTATGAAAGGATATGAGTTCCCTCACTATCCTACACCTGTTAAAGTAGGTCAAGATGTATGTGTTATTGGGGCTGGAAATGTTGCGATGGATGCAGCAAGAACAGCGAAACGTTTAGGTGCTAAAAATGTTTATATTGTTTATCGTAGAGGTGAAGAAGAAATTCCAGCAAGACTTGAAGAAGTTCATCATGCAAAAGAAGAAGGAATTATCTTTAAATTATTAACAAATCCTGTAGAAATACACGGTAAAGATGGATGGGTTGAGTCAATGGAATGTGTAGAAATGACTTTAGGAGAACCTGATGAAAGTGGAAGAAGAAGACCAGTTGTAAAGGAAGGATCTAATTTTACTATTTCAACACAGACTGTTATTGTATCGATTGGACAAAGTCCTAATCCATTAATCAGACAGACAACACCTGGATTAGAAACTCAAAGATGGGGTGGAATCATTGTTGATGAAGAAACAATGAAAACAAGCAAAGATGGTGTCTATGCAGGTGGAGATGTTGTGACTGGAGCAGCAACTGTTATCTTAGCGATGGGTGCTGGAAAGAAAGCAGCTTATGCAATTGATGAGGCATTAAAAAACAAATAATAATGAATAAGAGAAAAGTATGTGATAAGCATATATTTTTCTCTTTTATTTTATTAGTGTTATATGATATAATCATTGTGTATGAAAGGGCATTCAGTTGTAAGGAGGTAAAAACATGATTGAGGTGACTAAAAAATTAGAAAATGGGATTGACCTAATTTCTATGAAAAGTGATGACCTTGAAGTTGTTGTAACAAACTTCGGTTGTACTATAGTCAAAGTTCTTATGAAAGATAAGCATGGAAACATAGATGACGTCGTATTAGGATACGACGAAATGGAAAAATATGCGACTTTAGATGCTTATTTAGGAGCTTTAGTAGGACGTGTAGCAAACAGAATTAAAAAAGGTCATTTTGAATTGAATGGAAAAGAATATAATTTAGCTATCAATAATGGTCCTAACCATTTACATGGTGGAATTAAAGGGTTCAGTTATCAGACATTTGATTATGAAATCAAAGATGATAATACAGTAGAATTCCATTATTTATCAAAACATATGGAAGAAGGATATCCAGGTAATTTAGATCTTAAAGCTATCTATACATTAGAAGGAGATACATTAACTATTCGTTATGTAGGAACAACTGATGAAGATACTTTAATTAATATTACAAACCATTCTTATTTTAACTTATCAGGTAAAAAAGAAAACATCTATAATCACTTATTAGTGATGAAAGCTGACAAGTTTGCTTGTGTAGATCCTGATGGATTAACAACAGGTGAATTTAGAGATGTAAAAGACACACCATTTGACTTTAATGAACCAGCATTAATTGGTGATAGAGTTGAACAAGAAGATGAGCAATTAAAATTAGGAAATGGTTTCGATCATCCATTTGTATTTAATACAGATAAAGATCAAGCTATTTTAATTCATGAAGAAAGTGGTAGAAAATTAACTGTGTCAACAACTTTACCAATGGCACAAATTTATACTGCTAACTATTTAGATGGACGTACAGGAAAATATGGACATCAATATTTTGCAAGAGATGCTGTATGTATTGAAACATCTGCACTTCCTGATGCAATCCATTTAGAAGAAAATCCAACAACAATTTTAAAGAAAGGCGAAGTATATGATGAAACAACATCATATAAATTTGAGGTAATGAAATAATGAAATTAGCAAGTTTAGTAATTAATGAAATTAAAAACAATGACTACAATGAAATCTTAAAAGATGTTTATGTAGATGAAGCATTAGTTGAAGGACAAAAAGGTAGATATGTTGCTGCTATCGAAAAATTTATCGAATTATATGGAGATAAAGAAATTGAAATCTATTCTACACCAGGTAGAAGTGAAGTAAGTGGAAACCACACTGACCATCAACATGGTGAAGTTTTAGCTGCTGCTATTAACTTAGATATTATTGCAGTTGTTGCTAAAAAAGATGAAGATATTAAAGTATTATCTGATGGATATGATTTAAAAGCAGTTAGAATTGATGAATTAGATCCAAGAGAAGAAGAAAAAGAAACTTCTGAAGGATTAATCAGAGGTGTATTAGCTAGATATAAAGAATTAGGATTCAACATTGGTGGATTTGAAGCATTTATGACTTCTGATGTATTACAAGGTTCAGGATTATCATCTTCAGCAGCATTCGAAGTAATGATCGGAACTGTATTATCAGGATTATATAATGATATGACAATTGATCCAGTAACTATTGCACAAGTAGGACAATATGCAGAAAACGTATTCTTTGGTAAACCATGTGGATTAATGGATCAATGTGCATGTTCAGTAGGTGCTTTAATTAATATTGATTTCAAAGATACAGCTAACCCAATCGTTAGAAAAATTGATGTTGATTTCGCAGAATTCAAACATAGTTTATGTATCGTAGACGTTCATGCATCACATGCTGACTTAACTGATGATTATGCATCTATTCCAACTGAAATGAAAGCTGTTGCTAAATTCTTTGGAAAAGAATTCTTAAGAGAAGTTTGTGAATGTGAATTCTATGCTAAATTAGCAGAAGTAAGAGAAGCAGTAAACAACGATAGAGCAATCTTAAGAGCTATTCACTTATTTGAAGAAAATAAACGTGTAGAAAAAGCAGTAGAAGCATTAAATGCAGGAGATTTCGAAGGATTCAAAGCAGTTATTAAAGCTTCTGGAGACAGTTCTTATAAATATTTACAAAACATCTATTCAGATCATAATGTAACTAATCAAGCAGTTTCACTTGCAATCGCATTATCTGAATTAGTATTAAAAGATAACGGTGTATGCAGAGTTCATGGTGGAGGATTCGCTGGAACAATGCAAGCATTTGTTAAAGATGAATATGTTGAGACATATAAAACTGAAATTGAAAAAGTATTCGGTGAAGGATCATGCCATATCTTAAAAGTAAGAAAATATGGTGGTAAAAAAGTAATCGCATAAGACACAAACATCTAAGCGTCAGCTTAGATGTTTTTTTCTTTTGAGTGCTATTTTATGGTATTGTGTTTTTATGTGAAATAAGATAGAATAGAGGGACAATGGAGGTGATAACAATGAAATTTTTAAAACTATTATTAGTATTACTGATGATTGTTAATG
>JAZLDV010000004.1:0-3414 GCA_045614925.1 Coprobacillaceae bacterium
AGACTTCTAAACTCTCCTTCTTTTAATAATTCATCTAAAAGAACACCACAAAAACTTATTCTTTTAAGTTCTATAACTTTATTATTACAAGACATAAACATCTTTTTTACCTGATGATATTTACCTTCACTTAAACTCACAAAACAATGATAATCATCGATAATTTTAAGTTCACTACTTTTACAAACTATATCATTATCAATAACAATACCATTTTTAAATTTTTCAATATAATCTTTTTCTATAGGAAATTGTGTTGTAACTAAATAAGTTTTTATTTTATTAAAACTAGGATGTGATAATTTTTTAGAAAGAGATTTATCATTTGTTATAAAGACGAACCCTGTCGTATCGATATCCAATCTTCCCACACAAAAGCAATCATCTTTATCTATAATTTCAAAAATACATTTATATTGATCATCTCTATTAGCACAGACATAACCCTTAGGTTTATTTAACATATAATAAACAAAGGGAGAAGAATCCATTCTCCCATATTCATCATATACAATATCATTTTTATCTATCAGTCTATTGTAATCATTTTCAATAACACCATTAACATACACACGATTATGCTTAATTAATGTTCTGCATTGTTTAACATTCCCTCTATTGTTTTTCATCAATATCAAATATAAAGGCTTAATGAGTATTTCTTCCTCTCCAACAATCACTTGATCGAACATTTTCATTATTCTTTACAAGAACAGTAACTAAACTACCTCTTTTATAATCAGGATTGACTTCTAATATATCTTTTAAAACAGATAATCTCTTATGTCCATCTACACAAACATATTGATTATCGACTATATGAACACTAATTGGAAAAGAAAAACCTATTCTTTCTACTGACTGATATAGTGACTGATCATATTCTTTATATTCAAATTGAATATCTTTAATATCCACTTTTATATATCTCATAAACTCACCTCATCATTATTTTATATCAAATAGGCCTTTTTATAAACTATTATTTTCTAGTTTAAGAGTTTAATGATATGTCAATTTATGTTATAATATATCTGTGATTGGAGGTTTGATTATGAATATATTATTAAGTAGAATTTTAACATATTTAAATGGAACGTTATTTCATGATTTTTATTATAAAATTTGTACATTTATTATTTTTAATTATTTAGAAATTGAAGATATGAGTGAAGAAGAATTTTTACAAAAAGGTGCATTTAAAAAAGAAGATTTATATTCATTTATGTCCTTATTAGGATTTGATAACTATGAGTCATTTAAAGATACATTAGTATTAGATCACCAAAAACGCTCTAATCAGATTAAAGTGAGAATGCTTGGTATTCAAGGGAATAAACTTTTAAATAATATGGAAAAATCATGTTCTGATGAAGAAATGATGTCTTTAATTGAAGATTTATGCAAAAAATTCTATAAAGCAGAAAGAATCGTAATATTTGGAGCTTTATATCCATTATCTATCTCTATTGAACTTCAGACAGATATGATTACATTTGGTAAACCTTTTATTCAATATCATGATTATGATCCTATAACATTAAATGAAAATGATGTGGCGATTGTAATAAGTGCTACAGGACGTTATTTAGAAGGTTTTAGAAAATCAAAAGAAGAAGTAAAAATCGATAATGCTAAGACTTATCTTATTACTCAAAATAAAAAATATTTAAAAACTGAATCATCACATAACTGTTCTGTTATCTATCTTCCAGGAAAATATGACAGTATCGATTTTAATTATCAGGTTATGACATTATGTGATTTAATTCGTTTACAATATTTCAAACAATATTACTTATAAAAAAAGAATGATTTAAAATCATTCTTTTTTAGTTGATTAATATTAATTCTAAGAAGCTTGTGTCTCCACCAATACCATTGTTACCACCTGTAACTAAGATAATTTCCCCTTCTTTAACTCCATTTTCTTTAGCTACAATTTTAGCATATTCAATCATACTATTTCTTTCTTTAATAGTAGGACTGATTACAGGTAAAATACCCCAATGTAATGATAATTGTTTAGCTGTATGTTCTTTTGGAGTAATCGCAATAATTTTTGCTTTTGTACTATAACGAGACATACTTCTTGCAGTTAATCCTGTATGAGTAAATGTTACAATTGCAGCTACGTTAAACTGAATTGCAATTTCAGCAACCGACATACAGATAGCTTCTGAAGTATTTTTCTTTGCTGATTTCATTGCTTTAGAATGTAACGCATCATAATCTAAACTTTTTTCAATTTTATGAGCGATTGAATGCATAGTTCTTACAGCTTCTTCAGGATATTTACCATGAGCTGATTCATTAGAAAGCATTAATGCATCAGTACCATCGAAAATCGCATTAGCTACGTCACTTACTTCAGCACGTGTAGGACGAGGGTTAACTTGCATACTATCTAACATTTGTGTCGCAGTAATAACAACTTTTCCTCTTTCTTTACATTTTCTAATAATTTCTTTTTGAATGAACGGAACGTCTTCATCAGGAACTTCAATACCTAAATCCCCTCTAATTACCATAATTCCATCTGCGATATCTAAAATTTCATCTAAATTGTCTAATCCTTCGTTATTTTCAATTTTTGCAATAACATGAATATCATTTCTGTTATTTTGAATTAATAACTTTTTAATATCAAAAATATCTTGTGCTCTACGTGTATAAGATGCAGCGATAAAGTTGATAGGCTGTTTACAACCAAATTTAATATCTTCAACGTCTTTTGGCGATAAGAAATTCATACCTAAACGAACACCTAAAACATTAATAATTCGTCTATCAGTAATGGTCCCTTTATTTAAACATTTACAGATAATATTTTGTTCTTCTACTTCTTCTACAACTAAAGTGATTTTACCATCATCTAATAAAATTTTTCCACCAGGTTTAACATCTTTATATAAATTTTTATAAGTAATTGAGAAACAATCACTTGTACCTAAGATACTTTCAGGAACTAAAACAACTCTTTGTCCTTTTGAAAAATTTGCTTTTCCATCTTCAAAATATCCTGTTCTAATTTCTGGTCCTTGAGTATCAAGCATGATAGCAACTTTTGTATTTAATTCTTCATTAACTTCAGTCATTAATTTAATTTTTCGTTCATGTTCTTCATAAGTTCCATGAGAAAAATTTAATCTCATAACATTCATACCAGCTTTAGTTAATTTAGTTAACATCTCTTTTGATTCAGAAACTGGTCCAATTGTACAAACAATTTTAGTCTTTGCAAAATTATTATTTAACATATATTCACCATACCTATTTCTTAATATTTTTATATATTATACTTGTTTATCGCATAATTATCAACATTGAAATGTGTATTCTATTTTTTAATGACTCTTAGCTGTTAATGTACGATGTCTGTTTATAAATATATTTTTCTTTAAAAATTTTAAA
>JAZLDV010000005.1:0-11710 GCA_045614925.1 Coprobacillaceae bacterium
ACACTTTCATCAACTTTTACCATCATCTGATCCATACATACTCTTCCTACAATAGGATATTCTTTGCCATTAATCACAACACATCTTCCCTGATTCGCTCTAATAAAGCCATCAGCATAACCAATTGGTAAAGTGGCTATAATTTCATCTTCTTGCGCTTCATAAGTATGACCATAACCAATACGTTCACCTTTATAAACTTTCTTAATCATAGCTACTTTTGTATATAAAGACATCACCTGTTTTAATTCATCACATTCATTTCCTGCAGGATCAACTCCATACATCACAATACCGCATCTTGCTAGATTTGTTTTTTCTTCTTTATGATACAACATTGAAGCAGAATTCTGACAATGTATATATTTAAATTTTCTATCTCCGATAATTTCATTAAATAATTCATATTGTCTTTCATAAGCATCATTTTGCATTGGATCATCAGCTGTTGCAAAATGAGTAAATACACCTTCTACTTTAAATATATGTTTAGGACACATAGATAAAACATGTTCAAATTCTTCTTTAGATTTAAAACCTAATCGATTCATTCCTGTGTCTAACTTTATATGCACTTTAACAGGCTTATTATGTCTAAAAAGATAAATAATTTCCTGTAAATATTCTTTAGAATAAAGCGTTAATGTAATATCATTATCAATAACCATTGTTAAATCTTCTAATGGAATAGCACCTAAAACAAGAATATCTTTTTCTACTCCTGCTTTTCTTAAATCAATTGCTTCTTTTAATGTCGCAACACCAAACATAGCAATTGTTGCTTCATCTTTTAAAACATCAGCAACCTGCTGATATCCATGTCCATATGCATTTGCTTTAATAATCGCCATCATAGGTTTCTTTATTTTCTTATAAAGAGTGCTAATATTATATTTCAAATAATCTAATCTGATTATTGCATAAGTATCACGATAATGAACCACATTCTCACCTCATTTCTCAATTAGTATAGAATAAATGAGATGCATTTTCAAGAAAAAATAGGCTATAAGCCTATTTTACTGCACTACTTTGCATACTAGATAAAACTGATAATTTTTCTTCTTTACTTAAATCATTTGAATAAATAGAACAGACTGTTCCTGTTTTAATCAATGTCATCATTCCCTGATTTTCATAAGCAAAACCATCTAATAATTCAATCATATCACCTTGTATTTTTGTCACTTCAATTTCTTCACTCATATTCATAGGACTTTGTACAATTGTAAATGTTTTATCACCACTAAAACGTAATATATGATTTGTTGTTTCATCAATAGAAGAGACTTCTTCTTTTTCTAATACTGATCCCATTAATGAAACTGGATACATTGGCAATAAAGACGAAACCTGATTATAAGCATTTTTATCAGCTTTCATTAATACATCACTTTTAAAATCCTCTACGCTCACTTCAATATCTGGCTTAAATGATGTTGTTTCCTGTTTAACAATCGTTTCACCATTTTCATCACATAATAAGACACGTACAGGATACAATGATTTATCAAATATAATTTCTTGTGTCTTTATTCTTTTATCATTTTCAAAAACAATATCCCCTATAACCTGATATCCTTCTTTTATTTTTTCATGCTTATTTTCTTTTAAAAATGTAATTAATGAATGATAAATATAAGGTTTAGGTGAATTATTTGGCCAATCACTTTGAAATTGAAAAGCCTGATTTAATGATGGAGTTAAAACAAATACACCTTCCTTATTTCTTACAATAATCTGAGCTAAGTTAATACTTTTATCATATAGTTCAACTTTATAATACTCCTGATCATCAATACATGCATATGTTGTTGTTACCTGATAAGACTTAAGTTCATCATTTTCTATCATTTCCATCTGTGATACAAATTCATAACTTTTCATTTTTGAAACATCTTTCATAGCATCTTTAAAAGAATGAGATTTCATCTTAAATAATAAACCCACTCCTAAAATGAGAACTATAGAAGATGCTATTAATATATACTTTTTATTCATAATCAACCCCCTAAATTAATGTATGAAATTTTATATATTTTATGAATAATATTCATTTGAATGGTTATATTTATATTAGGAGGTCACTTATGAATACTATACAAAAAATCGCTTTAATCCTTACAATTACCGGTGCAATTAACTGGGGTTTAATTGGATTATTTTCATTTAACTTAGTAGAAGCATTATTTGGAAGTGGAATTTTATCTTCTATCATTTATATGCTTGTAGGACTTGGTGGTATTTTAAATATTATGCTTCTATTTACAGACTTAGACTAAAAAAAGCACTATTGTGCTTTTTTTGGTTTGAATTCACTCATTTCTCCAGTTTTTTTAGCAATTCTAACTCTATTTTTAACTAAATCTAACATTGGAATGTCAGCATCAGAGTCAGAATATCCATAAGATGAATCATAATCTATTTCTATAGACTGTTCTTTTAAGTGATCTAAAATACGAGGAACTTTATGTTTTCCTTTACAATTTTTACCTACTATTTTTATTTTATTTTTATCTTTTTCTATAATTGTTCCTATCATCTTATCAAAAGGAAGATCACTATATTTCATATAAATTTCACTTGATGCAGTACATAAAATGACATAATCTCCTTTAAGTTTGTGTTCTTTCATTTTTTCTACCATATGTGGATAATAATGAATAGCGACATGATTTTTATAAAAATATTCTAATTCTTTTTCATCCATTGAATTTAATGGAAATAAAAGCTGAGCTTTTACCTGCTCAAAGGTCAGCATATTTAACAGATATCTAATATAACTTATACCTAAAGGTATAAATTTTAATATATGATATGGTCTTTTAATTAAATCATATTTTAATAAATGATAGATACTATCTTGTCTAGAGATAGTATCATCAAAATCAAATAACGCAACAGTTCTTTTCATTAAGCAAGATCTAAAGCAATTTCCATCATTGATGTAAATGTTTTTTCCCTTTCTTCACTTGTAGTGACTTCATTACTTACTAAAGAATCTGATACTGTTAAAATTGTTAATGCTTTTTTATTTAAATAAGCTGCTGTTGCAAACAAACCATAAGCTTCCATTTCTACTCCTAAACATCCCATTGAAGCCCATTTTGCTGCACTATCCTGATCTGCATGATAGAAAATATCAGAAGAAATAATATTTCCTACATGATAATTAACTTGTTTTTCTTTAGCTAACATAACTGCTTTTTCTAACAGATCATATGAACTTAGAGCACTAAAAGTTCCACTTAATTCATACTGATGTGCAAAATTACTATCAGTACATGCACCTTGAGCAATAATAATATCTCTTAAATGAACATGTTCTTTTAATGCGCCACAACTTCCTATTCTTATAATATTGTCTACATCATATTGTGTATATAATTCATAACTATAAATCCCAATAGATGGCATTCCCATACCTGAACCCATAATAGATACTTTTTTTCCTTTGTATGTTCCCGTATACCCTAACATATTTCTTACTGTATTAAATATTTTTACATCTTCTAAATATGTTTCAGCTAAATATTTAGCTCGTAATGGATCACCAGGCATTAAGACTGTTTTTGCTATTTCACCTTTTTTTGCTTCGTTATGTGGTGTTGACATATAGAATTCCTCCTTAATTATATGTTTTCCCTTCTTTAAAATAATAAACATTTTCTAATTCTTCAGGTAATTCTTTTCCTGATATAGCATCACTTATTGCATCTTTTACAAGTTCTGATTGTAAAATATCAAATCCTGACAATGCAAAATATCCATCTAATACAAGAAAAGGAACTTCACCTGATTGCTCATTTAATTCATAATTTTCTAACATTGTACATGTCTTTGCATAAGCTTCTATACTTTCTTCTTTATCTATATTCATTTTAATGATTTCCATATCTTTTCCATATTCATCTTTTAAATCATTAACAACTAATTTCATTAAAGAATCACAGACTCTGCATCCATCAGCATAATAAACATAAAGAGAATATTTAGGCTTAGATGTACATGAACATAATAATAAACATAATACTAATAAAATCTTTTTCATTTCTTATATTCCATTCTGTTTGATAATTCTAAACTTAATTCTTTATTTAATACTGCATTTTCTATATCATCAGCAAGATATGTCTCATCTCCTGATGTATATCCTAATAATGCAAAATAATCCTCCACAACAATAAATGGTCCCATTCCATAATATTCTTCATCAAAATACTCTAAACGATCAATAATAGGATCATAAATATCTTCTATTCCTTCATCGTCTAAATTATATAATTGAACATTTAAGGACTCACCAAATTGTTCTTGTAAATAAGGAATTGCTTTTTGCTTAAATTCTTTACATTCACTACATGTATCAATATAAAACAATGATAATGTCACTTCTTTATTCAATTTTCTTACAGGTTCTTTTTCTTCATAAGAACATCCATATAAACATATACATAATAATAAAATTAATAATTTTTTCATACTTTTTTACCTCTACATTATTATAAACCATATTCAAGATATTGTATACTTAGAGCTAAAAATAATTATTAATAATATTATTGATAAAAAATAATAAAAATAATATAATATAATCAAAGGAGGGATGAATGTGAATTTTGAATGGTCTTCTAATGATATTGCGACTATGACTATTACAATTTATCCTACAAATATAACTTTAAATAAGGCAGCAAGCCGTTATTTTGAATCAGTTGGTTATGTTTTATTAGGGATTGATAAACAATCACGAAAAATAGGAATTAAGCCAGTAAACAAAGAAGAAATAAATGATAATATTTATCCTAAAGACCGTTTACACAAGATTTCTATTGGTAATAGTTATGCAAGAGTCAGCAATAAAAATTTTATTAATGATTTAGCAGAATTCTTTAATCTGGATTTCGAAAAGAATCCAAACTATAAAATCCAAGCCACATATGATGTCATTCATTCAATTATGATTGGTGAATTTTAGGAGGGATATTTATGACAATGTTTTGGACTTTAATTATTGTCTTAGCAGTCATTGTTGAGGCAATTACTGTTGATCTTGTTTCAATCTGGTTTGGAGTTGGTGCTATTGGTGCACTTATTGGCCAGTTACTATCTTTCAACAAGACAATACAAATCATCATATTTATTGTTTTATCGATAGTATGTATTATTCTATCAAGACCTTTATCTAAGAAATATCTTAGAACAAATACAATCAGAACCAATTTAGATCGTGTTATTGGTAAACATGCACTTGTTACAAAAGCAATTACACCTGATAATAAAGGTGAAGTGAAAGTCATGGGGAATTATTGGAGTGCTTCTAGTTTAAATAACACTTTTATTGAAGAAGATTGTTATGTTGAGGTATTATCTATTGAAGGTTCACATTTAGTCGTGAAAAAAATTTAATATAAAGGAGATATTATTATGGACGTAGTACAAATTATTTTTGGAAATTTATGGATTATTATTTTATTCATCTTAGTCATCTGGGGAATTGCAAAAACAATTAGAATTGTTCCTCAATCTTATGCTTATGTAGTGGAAAGAATTGGTGCTTATGATCGTACTTGTAATGTAGGATTACATGTTTTAATTCCTTTAATTGATCGTGTATCTAACAAAGTATCATTAAAAGAACAAGTAATGGACTTCGCTCCTCAGCCAGTAATCACAAAAGATAACGTTACAATGCAAATTGATACTGTTGTTTATTTTCAGATTACTGATCCTAAATTATTTACTTATGGTGTTGTAAGACCAATCAATGCAATTGAAAACTTAACTGCCACAACATTACGTAATATCATCGGGGACTTAGAATTAGATGAAACTCTTACTTCAAGAGATATCATTAATTCTAGAATGCGTGCTATCTTAGATGAAGCAACTGATCCTTGGGGAATCAAAATTCACCGTGTAGAAGTGAAGAACATTATTCCACCTCGTGATATTCAAGAAGCAATGGAAAAACAAATGAGAGCTGAACGTGAAAGACGTGAAGCTATCTTACAAGCTGAAGGGAAAAAGACAGCTGCTATCTTAACAGCAGAAGGAAAAAAAGAATCAATGATTCTAGAAGCAACTGCTGAAAAAGAAGCAAAAATCGCACGTGCTGAAGGGGAAGCTGAAGCATTAAGATTAGTTTATGAAGCTCAATCTAAAGCTATTTCTTATATTAATTCTGCTGCTCCTCAACAAGCTTATGTTACATTAGAAGGATTTAAAGCATTAGAAAAATTAGCTGATGGACAAGCAACAAAAATCATTGTTCCTTCAGAAATTCAAGGTCTAGCAAGTACAATTACATCTATTAGCGAAATCGCTAAAGATCCAAAATAAAACAAAAATGTACTGTAATGAAAATTACAGTACATTATTTTTTTCTATCACAAAGCTTACACCTTCATCTTTATTAACTGCATAAACATGATATCCATATATATCACATATCTTTTTCACAATAGAAAGACCTAATCCAAATTGCCCTTTCACACCTTTGACATAAGGATCGAATAAATCATTCATATAGTCTTCATCTATAGAAGATCCATCATTATAAATTTCAACTAAATGATCATCTAATAAAATACATATAGATGTTTTTGCATATCTCATTGCATTTTCTATAATATTTTCTAATGCAATCCTCCAATGTTCTTCTTCACCTATAAAAATAGACTCTTTTAAATCTGTTTTTATTTCAATCCTATGATCTAAATGATCCATCTGAACAACAATCTTTTCAATCAGACATTTCATATCTATTTCACTATATTCATTACTCTCACTATTTAAATAATCTAATCTATTTAAAAATAACAGTGATTTAACTTTCTTTTCTAAACGTGATGCATTTTCTAAAATAACATCCATAGAACTATCCTTATCTCCATAAGGATAAATATCATCTTTAACAGATTGTCCATAAGTCTTAATTAAAGCAATAGGTGTCTTTAAATCATGTGAAATATTATGAATCATTTCTTCTTTAAGTTTTTCCTGCTTTTCAATATTATATTTCATATCTTCTAAAGCCTTAAATACAATACCTATTTCATCTTCTCTATCAATTTTAAGATGATTTTCTTTTCTTTCATTAAAATCATCTATATATCCCTTTATTTTACTTAAAGGACGAATCAGACTTAATGCCCATAAGAAAATCACAATCGCAAATAATACAAAAAATATATATAACGTATATACGATATTATTTCTTAAAGTCTGAAGCAATTCATCTGAATAATCACTACTCATAATAGAAATAAGACAAGTTCTATCATCATATCTATTTAACATATAATAATAGGTTTCATTTCCTATTACATCTTTATCTAAAACAGTTCTATCCTGGTTATTAAAAATAGATATCAGATCATCTTCAAATAAAACAGAATAAAACTCATAAACCTGTCTTGTATCCATAATATTTGTCTTTACAAAAGAATTTGTATTGTAATCATAAACAATATGATAAATAAGTTCTTTTGGTTTATCTGTTGGCATATACGAACCATAAATAACAGTATCCTGAGACACTGATAACTTCTCATACATCTGCTCATCAACAATTAAAGACATATTATAATCGATTAAAGGAACAACAAGAAAAAATAAGATAGCACTTGAAATACCAAATACAATTAAAAGCTGTTTAATTAAAGATAATTTCTTCATATCAGTCTAATCTATATCCAAACCCATAAATAGTTTTAATATTTAAAGCAGGCATTTTCTTTCTTAAACGTCTTAAAGTATCATCAACAACTCTATCACTGCCATAATAATGTTTATCCCATACTTTTAATAAAATCTGTTCTCTTTCAATCGCAAGATTCTTATTTTTTATAAAATATATAAGAAGATCATATTCTTTTGTAGTCAGATCAATCTCTATATTATTTTCTGACACTTTACGTTTTTCTTCATCCACACAATATCCATCTACAATAATACAATGATTAAAATGACTATAAACTCTCTTTAAAATATTCTGAATTCTTAAAATCATTTCTTTCATATTAAATGGCTTTGTAATATACTCATCGCATCCCTTTTCAAGCCCAATAATACGATCAAACTCCTGATCCCTTGCACTCATAAATACTATAGGCATCTGTGGTTTACATTCCTTAATTTCATTTAACAGTTCAAAACCACTTCCCTGATCTAACATAATATCAACAATCCATAAATGAACATCATCATCTTTATGTAAATAGGCTTCATTATATGTATAAAAAGACTGAACAATGTAACCCTCTTTTTCTAAATAAGCTCTCACTAAATCATTCAGATTCTTTTCATCATCAATAATATTAATACGATATTTCATAATCTATCACCTCAATTTAAATATATATAAAATATTGCCATAGAATATGGCAATATTTTGTGAATTTATGTGATTTTATTTAACTTCATATCCCTTTTCTTTAATAACATTGACAACCTTTAATACACATTCATGGCATAACTCATCACTCTCTGCTTCTACCATGACTCTAACTAAAGATTCAGTTCCACTTTCACGAACTAAAATACGTCCGTCATTTCCTAATAATTCTTCAACTTCTTTGATTGCTTTTTTCACATCTTCATCTTGTTGTGCTGCAATCTTATCACTCACTCTAACATTAATTAATAATTGTGGGAAAATTGTCACTGGTTCAATTAATTGAGCCAATGTTTTTTTGTTTTCTACAATAGCTTCCATAATTTTTAAAGATGTTAAAATACCATCTCCTGTTGTTGCATGTTTAGAGAAAATAATATGTCCTGATTGTTCTCCACCAATACAATGACCATTTTTCACCATACATTCATTTACATATTTATCTCCTACACTTGTTTTTTCATAAGCAATTCCTTCTTTATCAAGTGCTTTATATAAACCAATATTACTCATAACAGTTGTTACAATTGTATTATTTAATAATTCACCTTTATTTTTAAGATGTGTTCCACAAGTATATAGAATTAAATCTCCATCTACAACTCTTCCAAATTCATCAACTGCAATACATCTATCTGCATCACCATCATAGGCAAAACCAACATCTAATGCATTTTTTCTTACAAATTCCTGTAAATATTCAATATGAGTAGAACCACAGTTTGTATTAATATTTACACCATTAGGTGTATTATTAATAACATATGTTTCTGCTCCTAATGCATCAAATACTGATTTAGCAATTGAACTAGCACTTCCATTTGAACAATCTAAACCAACTCTAATATTTTTAAATGCACGTGTAGGAATACTCATTAAATATCCAATATAACGATTTCTTCCCATTGAATAATCTGAAGCACATCCAATATTATCTTTAGTAGCAAATGGAATTTCTTCAGCTAAACCATCGATATATCTTTCAATCTTCTGTTCAATTTCTGCTTCCATTTTATGACCTTTTGCATTAATTAATTTAATTCCATTGTCATAATAAGGATTATGAGAAGCACTGATCATAATACCACAATCAAATCCTTCTGTTCTTACAACATAAGATACTGAAGGTGTTGTAGTCACATGTAATAAATAAACATCAGCACCACTTGCTGTTAAACCAGCAACTAATGAGTATTCAAACATATATGAACTTCTTCTTGTATCTTTTCCAATCACAACTTTTGCTTTATGTCCTCTAGAAAAATACCATCCTAAATATCTTCCTACTTTATAAGCATGTTCTACAGTTAAGCCTACATTCGCTTCTCCTCTAAAACCATCTGTTCCAAAATATTTACCCATATCTTTTAATTCCTTTCAATATTTATAGTAATTATATCTGATGACAACAATTCTAACTCAACATGTTCATCATCTGATGCAATACTTACATTCACTTTATGTGTTCCTACACCTAAATTATCAATATCAACACTTGCCTGAATATTATCAGCAGTTAAAGCATTGACCTTTGATTCTGTTCCTGTCACTTTTACAGAAGCTTTTTGACCTTCTCCAGCAAAAGAAACTTTATATTTATGTGCATTATTTAACACTGTAACTGGAATGTTTTCAATTGTTTTTGTAATTAATTTTTCTATCTTTAATGTCGCTTCTACATTTTCAACAGAAAACTTATTAATTCCTCTTTCTTTTCTTAAAGAAACTCCTGTAATCACAGTATCTTCTTTTAAACCATCTACATCAATATCCGCATAAACAGTATCAATCGAATCAATATTTTCTATCAAACCATAAATTGTAACTGTTGTCTGATTTAATGTACATCCTGATAATCCATATCCCATTTCCACATTACCAATAAAATGAGGAACAATAGAAACTGATTTACTATAAGATGCAACACTGCATTTTACATTGACAGTCTGTGGAGAAATATCCACATCCAATACCTTTCCATTAATATCATATGCTTTGATTTTAGCAGATTGTTCAAATGCTTCACTCTTATCTGCTACATCTATACATGCGACAACCTGTGCAATCTTAGATAATGTTGGCTTACTTGCATAAACCTGTACTGTCTCTAAATCCATTGAATCAACACTTACAGAATATTTAGAATCTAATTTATCTTCATTAATAAAGATATATCCTAATTCAAACATTTCTTCTTGTTTTTTTGCTACTGAGACACTAACAGTATTAGGCAATAACATTACATCTAATGTTTCAGCAAAATTACGATATTGTAATTCAATACTATAATCGCCTTCTTCTTCAATAGAACCTAAATCTGCATACACTTCATAATCTTTAGAAAAATTTGTTTTATAAAGATCTAATGATGGTCCTATTAATCCAACCGTAATATGTGGTGGAACCCCAAACACTTCAAAATCTTCAGACAAGTTTTCTACTTGTACTGATACTTCATTAATTTTTGTTCCACTTGTAGGAGATTTTAAAATCTGATCTCCTGAAATCGTATAAAATAACATACATGCCATTCCTAAAGACAATATAAGTATATTCATCTTATTTGATAAAATTCTATCTAATAGATGATTCATATAATTATAGACTCTAATCGCTACATCTACTGTTTTAACTGCCTTAGGATTCGTTATATTCTTTTCTTTTGATTCCTTCGCTTTCTTTTCCTGTTCCTTTTTAACAAATTTTAAAAATAAGTCATTTGTAGATTCATGAATATCTCTTCTTTTTTTCGAATTCATACTATTCATCCTCCTTTACAGAAGAATTAAACCAGTTTAATTCATTCACTAAAGATGCCTTTAATTCCATTAAAGAAATTTTTCTAAGTTCTCCATGACTCGCAAAAGAAATCGTTCCAGTTTCTTCACTTACCACAACAGTTAAAGAATCACTCACTTCACTAATACCAATAGCCGCTCTATGTCTTGCTCCATATTTAGCACTTAAATCTCTATTTGTTGGTGGATAGAAAGCCGCTGCACATGCAACACGATCCCCTTGGATAATTGTTGCACCATCATGTAAAGGTGTTCCATCCCAAAAAATTGTAAGAAACAATTCACTTTTAATATCTGCATTAATTCTTGTTCCTGTATTAATATAATCTGTTAAAGATTCCTGTCTTTCAAATGTAATTAAAGCACCTGTCTTCTCTCTTGATAAAGTAGTAATCGCATTGACTAATTCATCAATCACTCTTTCTTTTTCATCATCGGATAACTGAACCTTAGGTCTTAGCTTTGTTTGACCCATTTTCTCTAAAATCGTACGAATTTCAGGCTGGAAGATAAT
>JAZLDV010000006.1:0-17252 GCA_045614925.1 Coprobacillaceae bacterium
TACTATCATATGCCAAATATGCTGATTTGCACCATACCAAAGGTTTACATTTGAGTATTGAGAACCTGAAGGAATACGAGTTAAAACAACTGATTTATAATAAACATTTGTATCAGCGTTATCAACCCATTTAATATCAGCATAGTTAGTAGGGTCATCAAAATTAGAAATAATATCATCTCTTGTATAAACAACAACAGAATCATCCATTTCTATGTTAATTTCGCAATTATGGTGGTCATCAGTATAAGAGCGTATAATTCTATCAACTGTTCCACCACTAACTCTGCAACTAAAGTTAATATTATTGTGCGGCTGGTCATAAGAATAAGTAACTATTGAAGCAAGCACATTATAAGCGTCAAGTATTACATTTTTAACAATGATATAACTACCGCTATGACAACCTAAACCAAAACCATCCTGACCATTTTTTGGAATACTATTTACATTATCAATAATACATCTTGAACGAGAACCAAGAAGATTACAATTTATAACGCCATCCACATTAACATTGTTTATTATTACAGATGAATTATCAGGATGAACATATACATTTATTGCACCGTTAGGATTGTCAATACAATTACAGTTAGCAATAACAATATTTTTCATACTTTGTGTATTAACATCTGTTTCAACATCAATACCAAACTGCGGATTAGTTCCGTGGGTATATTCAAAGGTGGAATTTGTAACTTTGACATCTTCAGCATTAACAATAGACAATCCATTTCTTCTATTATTATAACAGTACACGCCATCAACATATATCTTCTTTGCAGAAGCGGAAAGACCACCTATAAATACACCATCTCCCCAGCAATTTGTTACTTTAACATTATCAACCCATATTTCTTCACAATCAGAGAGATATAATCCGTAACAATGTTCGCCACTACTACCAACATGTTCGTCCCTATCTCCAATTATTTCGCCGTTATATATCTTACAATTACTTGCGTTAGTAAAATCAAAGATAGAATAAGTGTCATAACTGTTAGGATTAAGAAGTTTAATAATAGCACCATTAAGGTTAATAACTGAATCATCAGGAACAGGAATTGCACTATGATTTTCTGAGGTTATTCTTACACCGTAAGTTTTACCATTACTAAACATTACACATTTTCCAGTAGATAGAGCAGAAAGAATAGCAGTTCTATCATCTGTACTTCCATCGCCAACTGCACCAAACATTTCAGGTGTTACAACATCAAAACTATTAACAATAGTGCTTGTAATAATTTCCTGAAGTTCTCCGCTTTCTGCCATTTCATCCAGTTTATCTTCTACTTCCTGACTAATATCAAGATTATCAATATAGGTAGCAAGTTCTTTAACATCACCAGCCAGCCCATTTACATAGTTTACCAGTTTAGCAAGAAGTTCCATATAACTTAAACTATCATCGTAAATAAGCGGTAGTGTTTTCTGACACCAAAACCTAAAAGGTTTAATCGTTGTATCCATCATAATTATTTCTCCTTTACCAAAGACCAAAGAAAAGTGGCTCTAATTCTCTCATAAGTTCTTCATCTATTCTTCTAAATGTTTTACGATATTCATCAAGTAATTCTGAATAACTTTTAGTTCCTTTTTTACCTTTTTCCGTTTCTGTATGATTTATATTTCCATTATTAGTTGTTTTAGTTGCGTCCGTAAGATACGTGTTATTAGCAACGCTATCGTTATCAGCGGTAATACCGTTAATTCCACCTTGAGGAGTATCACTAAATAATCTCCATTGTGTATTACCATCTGTACCAGTAAGAACCCTAATCATATCTGTATCTTTAAAGGGGTCAAAAGGTAAATCATCACTATCGTACAATTTATTAAAGTACGGCATAATAAGATTCATTTTATCTTCCAACCTTAATTTCCACAATCCATAGGTTTCTTCTGATATTTCTCTAGTGTAAAAATGTTTAAGTATTTTCTTTTCTAGCGGTAGTCTATACGCTTCGTTGAATATAGGAAAATCAAAACTGAAAATTTTAGGTGCAGCCTTTGTTACTATTTCATCAACAGAATTGTACCCTTGACTTTCATCGTATCCCGCTTCAACTTCGCATATATACCGCAATTCAGTAGTATATTTGCTCATAATACCACCCCTTTATCCACCTATAAGGTCTACAAGTTTAATCCCATAAACTCTTAAAGTATATGTTGAATCAATAGTTCCAGTAGTTGAAGAATTATATGCATAATATACATCAAACTTAAGGTCGCTACCCGAAGCCGTCGCATATCTTGGATAAATACCAACATACGAAGTATTATCTCTGCTATATATTTGTCCATTTACTTTTTTAATACAAGTCCAAGAGTGATAACCAAGATTTATTGTACTTTTTGTAGTTATTACAGTACTTCCAGTTGCTAAAATAAATGAAGCAGTTGATAACAACCCTTCTGTTATATCTGTATCAGTAGATACATCAACAACAAATAAGTCATAATCTGCCCAATGCGTAGAACTTGCTAAAGTTACATCTATTCCAGTATCAGTTGCTGAAGTTGAACTGGTAGTAAGATGACCTAAAGATACTTCTTTCAATAAAACTAAACTATCTGTACTCTCCACACTTACATCAGCAGTAGCATACTGTGCAACATCAATATTTGTACCATTTTCTGTTATATTAATTTTTCCTGAAGGTTGCGGAACATTAACATTAGCATAAGCATACTGTGCAATATCAATATTTTCACCATTTTCAGTAATATTTATACTGCCTTCAGGTTGAACACCACCTGCCTTATTAGCAATAATAAAATCAAGAGCAACTTTTTCACTAGGAACACCACTAGGAAGTTCCAATTCGTTTTCCTCACAATAATTTTTAATCCATTCTGAAAGTGTCATAACATTTTCTCCTTTCTATTCTTCATCAGAACTATTACCTATATCCTTTAATGTATGGTTATAGTATCAAAGATGTTCATAGGGTGCTCCGTTAATCTTCTATCCAGCCTTCTCCATCATATACAATATATTTAACCACTCCCGATACCAAATAATTAGGACTAACAAACTTTGTTGTTAGACTAATAATATATTTAACAGTTACACCACTCACTTCTCCATCTTCTACATAATATTCTATTGTTGATGGCCCATCAGAATAAACGATATTATTACCATCATTACTTTTATATAGACTATATACATATGTAATTATATGTTTACCATCAAGTATTTTTTGGATAATATCTTCAATCGTTCCCTTAACAGAAGTTATATTTATAGTATTACCTTCATCATCACAATTAACTTGCAATACAAGGTCATATCCTGCAAACTGTTCCGCCGCCCATTCTCCACTGGCGTTTACCGCAAGAACTTTACCTTCGTCAGCTGAAGTTACTTCGGGCAGGTCGCCACCACCACCACTACCATTAGCAACAGTATTAATAAACATTAGTGCAGTTTCTTCATCAGGAATATCCTCAGGAAGTTCAATACTATTTTCCTCACAATAATCCTCAATCCATTTTGAAAGTGTCATAACATTTTCTCCTTTCTATTCTTCACTAGAACTATTACCTAAATCAGCGAACATAGCCTTTACAGAATTACTACCAGTTTCTCCGTCAAGAATTAACTCCTCATCAAATTCTCTAAAGTCATCCCTATATCTTACATCAATATTAAGACCAAACATTTCATTTATCTTTTCACAAGCCTGCTTTCTAGCGTTAAGCCTAGAGTAACGATTAGCGATAACGCCACCCATCATTCTAGTAACTTCATCACTTACCATTCTTTCTTTCTTTTGAAAGTTTACATTACTGATTCCAAGATAAGTTAGTGCTTCGTTCCAATATTGAGTTTTAATCTGATAAAGTCTATCAGCAACATAAGGCGCTTCAGTAGATATAGCCTTTAGAGTATCAGGTTTAATCTGACTAGTTCCAAATATTACTGGCTCATTACCATCATACTGTTTATAAAGATTAAGAAGTGTAAGTCTTTCTGTTTCATCACAAGCAACAAGAATCGGTGTTTTTTGAGCATTAACATTTACATCAATCGCTCTATCTATATTATACAATCTCATAGCAAACATTTCAACATCAAGTATTGAATTTGTTCTTAACTGATTGTTAAATATAATAACACTATCATCTTCATTTAACTGCTTTTGATAACTATTAGTAGCATAAGCGGTACGCATTCTAGGAACATTATAAACATCCCAAGTTCCTGCCGCCATACAACGCAATCCTAGATACCCAAGAACTTCATCTTTAAAGAAGATTGCCTTACCATCAGTAAATAGTGCAAGTTCAAGGAAACGAGGGTCAACAGAATCAGGTAAATTCTGCCATTCAAACATAGACACCGCAAGTTCAACAAGGCGATTATAATACTGTCTATAAGTGAAATTATTTAGCCTTGCACTTTCCCAAAACGCTTTATCTTTTTTTCTTCCCATAATTCCACCACCTTATATTGGGTCAACTGGAGTTACTAAATCGCCAGGATTTACAACAACGGTAGGATTATCTGTGTTGTAATCATACATAGTTGCTCCATAGTGCCAAAATCTTATACCATTATCATATATGTTTTTAATACGTTTTGCTTCATCGGCAGGTAAATCTCCGTGTACCGTACATCCAACTGTTTTAACATAATCCCATTTAACTCTATTATGAGCGGTTGGTGTTTTTACTTTATGACAAGCATACCCAAACATCTGAAAATAATCATCAATTATTGTAGCAAATTCAGGACGAACTTTGCGATTGTAAAAGTAGAAATTTTGAATACCTGCTGATACATTCATTCCACCTGCTTGTGTACCGCGAGATTGCGGAGGTTGAAATTCTGCTAATGTTCCACCAACTGCACCCGCTATTACACCGTGAATACCACCGTATTTAAGTATCCTACCACCCAACTGTTCGGTAGCGTTTTTAGTCTCTAACTGTTGCGTATATACCATTGTAAGAGCAGAAGTAGCAATACTACCAGCATTTTGAGCAAGCCACGCTTTAAATCCATCAACATTTAAGGCTACTTGAGGATAATTTGAAATAGTTAACCCCTCTTCAAATAATAGTGATATTCCTTTATAATCTTTAGGTACTAATATATAACTAGCGTTAGGCGTTCTATCACCATAAATACTAAACTGTAAAACATCGTTAACAGTAGTAAAATATTCATAGTGATAAACTGCTTCTTTACCCTGATTATTACTTACATATAAACAGTTATATGGGTAGCAAAGACATTTATTATTCCTTACCTGATTACCATCTGCTCTTGTCATTGTTTTATTAACAACTAAAGATTGACTACCTACAAATTTAGTTCCAGTAGAACTTCCTACCGACACAAATTTTAAAGGCATTATTACCGCCATAGCAATAGCATTAATTCTTGATGCAGGAAGAAAGTCCATCCACCATTGTAAAGCAGCCATACCAGTATCAGTTAAAGTGAAAGGAACATCAGCAAAAGGGTTAGTAGTAGGTACTCCCGCAGGTGATACACTTGCACCACCTTTATATACTGGATACAAACCACTATACATACTACCGTCAAAATCACCACTTTGTATATCATTCATTTCCTCATCTATTGTAGCAAATAGGACAACACATAAATCTTTCAAATCTTCAGCCTGAAGTGTAGGTGTTGTCGCTAAAAGTGAATTATAACAATAATTATATTCGTACTCACCAGTTGCTAAATTTTCAGGAATAAGATTAGCACCAATAGTATCATCAGCAGTATGCTCTCTTTCTACAAAACATTCACCTAAAGTATAATCAAACATCCACGTCTGCATTGGGTCTATCTCATATATAATTTCAGTAACATTATCATTTATGTATTTCAGTTCTTTAATAAAAGCATAAAATACCTTATGTTCATATGAAATATTTGTGAAAGCCATATAGTTGCAATCATAAATATCTTCATATTTCTTTTCAACTTTTATACTATTCAGCATAGCACGTTGATATGAATACTTACTAAACATAAAAGCGTAATAGTTATCTGCAAGATAAGTCCACTGCTGACTTGCTGAAGAAAAATCCATAGTATCTTCATAAGATTCGCAGAATGGCACATCTCTAAAAATCCATACATTACTATTAGGTTGTATATACATTTTTTCCACCTTTCTTTTAAAGAAGGGTAGGGATATATTTCAATCCCCACCCAACGAGCAGAAGAGTAGTAAGACTATACGTCTATTGTTATAGTTGCCGTACCACTTACACTAGGAGTATATACAGATGTAGCAGTAACAGTTATAGCAAGGTCAGAATCAGGAGTGTCAGTAATTACAAGGTTTCCGTCCTCATCAATTCTTGCATAATCTTCAGCGTTAGAAGATATACTCCATACAACCTGACTATTAGCAAATCCAGTTTTAGTAACAGTTGCAACAAGGTGCAGAACATTACCAGCAGTACCAGCAATAGAAGCAGTAGCAGGTGTAACAGTAATTGCACTAACGGCAGAACTAGTTCCATTAGCGACTATTGCAACTGCATTAGCAAACGGAGAAACGCTAAACGTTTTCCAAACGTGATACCAGTAGTTCCAATAAATACCCTCTCCAACATACTGTTCTGTGAACTTCAGAAGATTGTCATAAATCATAAAGAAATTCTTATCAACAATGACAGCCTTTACACTAGCAAGGAGCGTCTTATCATCGCTAGTAAGAGCCACATAATTCGGGTCATCAGCAAATATTTCTGCAAGTCTTTCATCGTCAAAGGTGCTGAAAGAATCAACGAGAATTCTATGTCCCATAAATTCTGCCTTATCCATATTGAAAGCGGCGGCGAGAACATCAACATCCATCGCAGCGTCAGCAGCAGCGGTCATAATGAGATACTGATTCTCACGAAGCGTAATATTTCTTACACCTGCCATATTATAATCAGTTCTCGGGAAGAGCATATTATTAGAAATAGTCTTGTAATCCTTTGCGTCAGTAGCAGAAGTAGCACCGCTAGCGGCTACGGGATAAAGGTGTCCTTTTACAATATGTTTTGCAAGAGCGTACTTCATAACAAGGAATTCATCATACTGCGCACCCTTATAAAGCGAGTCAACAATCTTCGCAATCAGGTTATCAACACCCTGCCAAGAAAGGAACGCAAGTTGAAGTTCTTCCTGCTGAATAGTAGTCTTATAAAACTTCTTATAATTGATAGGATGGAACGCCGCTCTAACGTCAGGAAGCTGACGCTTCAGGTTGTTAGCATAAGCGTTTGCAGGGTCATACTGGAACGGTTTTGCGAGTTCAACAAATATCTCCTCAATAGTTTCACCAAAGTCCAGTACACCACGCTTGAATACTGCCCACGGATTAGAGAATTCCATATTAGTAACAAGCGTAAGACCTATTCTATTTACGAGAGCAGAAACAAACTCATTCTGAAGAGCGGGATACTGCATAAGAACTGCACCAATCTCTTTAGAGTTAGAGGGCATCTGCGTAGCAATAGGAACATAATTTTTGTAGACCGAAGTAGCACTATTTCTAATAGCATTGAGAATATCTACGCTACTGGCGGTCAGTTCAGATACCTGCGGTATAGTAGCCATTATTTTTTACCTCCAAATAAATCATTAAAACCAATAGTTGTTGCTCTTTCTAGAGCCTTATCTTCGGGAGAATCTTCCCCATCGTTATCAGGATTATTAGAGTAGCCATTACCCGAGAAAAATCTGTTCTGATAACGCTTCTTCCACATAGCGTCATTCACTTCGTACTTGTGTTTCCAATCCTCACCATTGTCGTTAATCTTTTCCTCAAGAGAATTGTACGTATCTGTCATATCCTCAAGGAATTTGATACTTTCGTCTGAAGAATCATCACCAATTCTTTCGTGAATCTGATTCAGAAATTCTTCTCTAGTTAAAACTGCCATTTTTTCTCCTTTCATAATCCATAACGAAGCATCATCCAAATTGGCATTTTTCCATCTCCAAATCCCGGAGCAGGAGCAAGTGGTAAATAGATAAAACCTAAGAATGTTCCACCATATCCCCAGTTGCCGTTAGCACCTATATTTCTTATTTCATTTCTAACAACTGGCGGATTAACATAATTCCATCCACTTTCACTAGTATATACAGAAGTAGATGAATAAACTTGCTCTACAATAGCGACGTGTCCACCCTCACCATTTGCGTCGTCCCAAACCATACAAGCACCATATTCAGGTGTCATTCCTGATTGCAGGTTTTGAGATGAACAAAATTGCATAAAGTACATAGCGTCTGTGCTACCTAAATACACACAATTATTTAATCCCATTATTTCATTAAATCTGCCTGTTACCCAACCAACACAGTTCGGTAAAACAGAGCCAGAAAAAGGAAGTAATCCGTGTGCATTATTTCCCTGTACGCAGGGTGAATATCCACCGTAAGCACGTTGTATATAATATGGTGAATTAATATCTATTGTCATTTCTTATTCCATTTACAAATTGTGTTAACAATATCTTGAGCAAGCCTATAATCATACCCGCAAGAATTAAGCGACTTCTTTCTCTGCGGATTATTACCCCACTTACCGTCAATTATTTCATTAGCGATAATGAGATATTTTGCCCAATGTTCTTCCTTAACCAACGCCAATTCTTTTTCCATTTCTGTTCTTTCTTCTTCTTCCTTTTCTTCATCTTCTATATAATCAATCCACGGAAGATAAGCGTGATATTCCCAAGCACTATTTTTACTAGCCATAGAACCATCCCTATATCTAATTCCGTTAGAATCAAGGTAAGTAAGTTTAACACCACCGCCCCAAGCAGAAGTACATTCAGCAACATTATACTTCTTATCTTTATATACTATTTCTCCAATGTATATACCTGCGTGCCCACCGTCAGCGGTAAGGAGATATTCACCTTTTTCTATCTTATTAAAATCACTAGATTTGTTAGAGCATTTAGAAAGAATAGTGCTACCACCCCAATCACCAAGACCGTACTTTCCTGGCTCATAACAATAGTATTTATTTACACGTTTTTCTTCCCAACCCCAAATGAGAGATTTTATAAGATTCCAGCAATCCCACGACCAATCAGATTTTGAAGCGTCATAGTAGCCAAGATTGCGTGGAAATTTGTTGTTATACTCTGTCTTTAGTTCTGTTGCAATATAAATCAGTTTATCGCAGAACTGTTTTGTAGTAAAAACTTTTTCAATCTCTGCCATCGGTATTTTCCTCCTGATTATTCATCTCTTTAAGTTTAGAGAGATAAGGCATAAATAATTTACGGAGTGGCTCATTTACTTCACAGATATTTTCTATTATAGAAATAAACTCCATAACACAAATATATGTCGCTACTGGCTTCAGAACTGGAACATCAAATCCAAAGTCAAAATAACCCGTTCCGTAGTCAAGTAAACCACACCCACCAACCGTAATAATTTCTGATAATTTATGGAACAAACCCTTCCTAAGTTTAGTGCTATCTAGACCACCCTGATATAATGCTTTTATAATTCCAGTTATTATATCAAATACGATGAACGAAGCAACGACAATATAAATAGTAATCTCCATAAATAAACCACTCCTTTCTATAATTTATTATACCAAAACACTTGCCAAAAGTCAAGAGATATGTTATAATAAATTGAGCAAAATAGAAAGGCGGTTTATTATGAGTGCAGAAAAAAATAAGTTCTACGATGGAACTAAATTGTTGTCTTTAATGGATATTAATGGACAAAGACCTGAAATTTATATGTGTACTACAAATAGGTCTGGTGGAAAGACAACTTATTTTAACAGATTATTAGTTAATAGTTGGATAAAAAAGAAAGAGAAGTTTTGTTTAATTTATAGGTACAACTATGAGTTAGATGATATTGCAGGTAAGTTTTTTAAAGATATTAATACTTTGTTTTTTAAAGATTATTCAATGGATAGTGTAAGAAAAGCAAACGGTATATATCACGAACTTGTGCTTACTAATAATGTAACTGAAGATAGCGAAGTATGCGGTTATGCTATATCACTAAATAGTGCAGACCAAATTAAAAGATTATCTCATTTCTTTAGTGATACTCAACGTATGCTATTTGATGAATTTCAAAGTGAAACTAATCACTATTGTAATGATGAAGTTACTAAATTTATATCGGTACACCAATCTATTGCTAGAGGACAAGGAAAACAATCTAGATATGTACCAGTATATATGATAGCAAACCCAGTAACTATTTTGAATCCTTACTATGTTGAAATGGATATTGCTACAAGACTTAATGGTGATACAAATTTTCTCCGTGGTGATGGATTTGTTTTAGAGCAGGGATATGTAGATAGTGCTGCTGAAGCACAAACAACAAGCGCGTTTAACAGAGCGTTTTCTAGAAATAAATATACCGCTTACGCTTCGCAGGGTGTTTATCTTAATGATAACCTTTCGTTTGTAGAAAAGCCTAAAGGTATATCTAGGTATATTTGTACTTTAAGATATAACGGAACTGACTTTGCGATAAGAGAGTTTAGTGAGCAGGGTATAATTTATTGTGATGATAAGGCTGACAAGAATAACCCTAATAGATTAAGTATAACTACACAAGACCATAACGTAAACTTTATAATGCTTAAAAGAAATGATTTATTTGTTGGTAATATGAGATACTACTTTGACCACGGTTGTTTTAGATTTAAGGATTTAAGATGTAAAGACGCTATTCTTAAAATGTTATCTTATTAAGGTATCTGCGGTTGTATTATGTATTGAATTACTTGGAAAGCACAGGTGAAAGAAACTGCCAAGAATTTTTCTGTTTTGCTAGCACGCTTTACATAAACAATCGTTGTAGATATTAAAAATCCCCTAATGATTAAGTTCACTAGGGGATTTATTTTTATTCAGTTGTTGACTTTATTATTCTTTCTATTGTTATCTTATCTGTATATATCAACTCTAATAAACACATATATTCATTCTTCTTATACTTACATAGTTTACAAAAATGTCTGCAATCTCCGTTTATCCACTTTGCTTTTAAGAATCTAATTTTTGATTTCAACTTTTGCATTTCTCCAAAACTCCCTTGATATATGTTTGTGATATTCATAGCACTCTATCTCACAAATGTAATCTTTATCCTCATAAAAGTTTGCACAACTCATCGCTGCTTGTAAATTGTTAAAATAGGTTGTTTCTACTAACTCTTTATTGATATATTTTTTCACACAGAAAATCATTTTAAATATCCCTCATTTCATAAGTTGTTTCTTCAAGTAATATACCACCTTTTATGCGTTTAGGAAGTAATTTTCCTGGCACTAATAAACCTATATCAAAATCTTCTATTGTTTTCTTATTATTTATAAAATCTATCTTCTCTTTATTGTACTTGTTTTCTATAATTTCTTCTTCGGTTAGTGGCGTATTATTCATTGAGCGTAGGAATAATTTTTTACATTCTTCAGGCATACCAGCACACTTTAAATTCCAGTATGAATTTTCTATTGATTGTAAATTCTCGTGAGTAATATGTTCTGCGTAAGTCTTTGCTCTTACAAAATATGCTTCATCCCAACACGATTCTAATTTCCAACAACAAAATTTCTTATCATCTACTACAATATTTTTTAATTCTGTTGGCTCTAAATCACAATGAATACTGTCAGTATCAGCGTATATAAACCCACGTTTATTTACTCCATAATAGTTTGCTTGTGCGGCTCTTATTGTGAAGTTCCTTGCGTAACTAGTAATCGCCGCTCCAACTGCTATATATCCTGGCTTTTTATCGTGTGCTACAACTGTCATATATGATACAACATTATCTTCTTTAAGATAAGCCACTTTAAAACTACTATTTGTAGAAGCAGCCATTTTACCATATAAGTTGTTTAAAAATAGTTTAGCCAACTCTCTTTTTGCACCAGTACTTTCCATTTTTATTTGCTTATATTTTTCTATATAATTATCAAACATCCCAACTAAACCGTAGAAGTAACATCCATCTAATATTTCAAATTCTTCTGTATCATAATGTTCAAGAAATAACTTATAATCAGTACACGTCATAGTTATAGTAACTTTAGTAGGAATTTTATTTCCGTTTTCATCTCTTAAAAATTTATAATATTTACCATCTTTTCTACTACGAACATCAGAGGTTGTAAGCATTTCTCTTGGTCTGTATAATAAAGAATTTTTTATTTGAATAAACGGAAGTTTATCTTTCTTTAATTTAAATCTAGTTCTTATCCGCACGAAGTAATATTTATATTGTTCAGTTGCTTCGGGTGGAATAAAATTACCTTTCCAAAATACTGGTAAGCCATAAGGATAAACATTTCCACTTTCACTACTCATCATAGATGGATATAAACTATTTACATCACCAGTTGTTCCGTTATAATATTTCTTTCTTTCTTTTCCTTTTACAACATAGCACCAACCACCTCTATATGCTTGCCGTATGTAATCTCCTGCGGTTGGAAAATCATACAGATTTTCATCTATTTCTACTTGATATAAATCAGGATATTTTCCTTCATATTCAAATTTATCGTAAGAGCATAGATTTTTAAATTCTGCTAAACAACAAGCACCTATTGTAAGTTTATCGTGTCCCTCTGAAAACATTATTTCTAACGCTTCTTTTACGACTAAAACATCGTTGGCTATGTATTCTTTTTCTTTGTCTGTTATCTCGCAACCTGCATACCGATAACCTTTATATTCCATATCTAATTTCTTGTGTTTTGTTTTAAATGATTGACCTATTCTTTTTACGGAAAAAGGAAGTAATTTAAGACTATCTCTAATCTCTATGTATTTGTTGTGAACTTTGATAGTTATTCTATACCATTGTCCCATATCACTTATTGAATATGATATTGAATTATTAGGCATAGATTTTCTATCGTTAAATGATATTGTGTCAACGTTATTTTCATCTGATTGAGTATAGGCTTGTTTAAAACCTTTTTCTTCTATTAAATAAGCCATCCAAAATTGTCCATCAAATTTTAAGTTGTGATAATATGCAATTATGTTTTTATTTTGGCTTACGAAATAATCAAATTGCTCACCTATTGAATGAAATATCTTGACGTCCTCTGTGTATAATTCTACACAAGCACTCGCCCAAACTTCTGTGTATGTTTGACCTTCGTAAACTGTTGTTTCAAAATCGCACATATACACTAAAGGTTTAGACTTTTTAGTAGCCATAATCGGTAGATAATTCTTGTGCTTGTGTTGGTGTTAATGCTCCGCCGTGTATAATTTCTATAAATTCATTCAGATAAGGATTATTATCAGCCGAACTTAAACTATCAGAATCATATATAGCACGGTTGAGAATATCAATAATATCTGTTGCAATAGACGCTTCATTTAACGCGAGTGCAATTTCATCTCTTCCTTGCGTAAGAATAGCATTTTCTAATTGCGACCTTAATATATCTCTTTTATATCTTGCTACCATTAGTGAATAATTATTTCTAAACGCACTTGAATCAAAGAAATTTATTATATCCTCTACCGCTAATAAAATTTCATCATCTATATAAGGTTCTTCTTCCTCTTCTTCGTAATACGATTCACCTTCTTCCCATAATTTTTCGCCACGTAAACTTCTTAATGCTTCTATATATTCTTCTTCTGTTTCAAATTGCTCTCTATCAGGAATTACATCAATATCAAATGCTAACCCTTTATTTTTTAATGCGTAATTTATTCTTCTATTTAGGTTTCTTCTTTCTCTTTGTGCTATTGTCATAATTCTAGCCATAAGATTCACCCCTAAATTAAATAAGAATAAGGCGGTAAGATATTACTCCTACCGCCAAATTTGCCGTAATGATTATTAAGTTTTAACGATTAGATTATAGAACAAGAAAGGAAGTATCTGCCCTTGAAATTCTTGCTCTCAATCTTGTAAACTTCTATACCCCAATCTTCTTCCTCATTCTTCATTTCTTCTGCTATATTATTGAATGAAGAAATAAAGGAATTAGAACTTGTGATATACTTTGTTCCGTTCTTGTCAATTATAACGAAAATAGTGTAATCCTTGTTTTCAGCATTTTCATTATGCACATCAAGAATTGCAGTATAATCAGGTACGATTTCTACTCTATCAGTAGGGGTAACTATTGTATCAAGTTTTACTGCGTTAGAAATGTCCTTAATCGCTACTCTTTCTTTTCCGTTAAGGTTCTTTGAACATTCTCTTACTTTTACTTCATAGCCTTCCATTTTTCTTTCTCCTTTTAATTACTTTACATCAACTTTTTCTGCGGTTACAATGAACTGCTCCATAGGCATACGATACATAGCAAATTCTGTCTGATAATCAGCAACAGAAACAGCCTTGATAACTTCAGTTTCTACCATCGGCTTCGCTGCTTTTAGAACTGCTTTTGCATCCTTAAACTGTGCAGGAAGAACTACTGTAATGTTCATAGGCTCTGCCTGCTCAATATCCATACAAAGTATGGACGCTCTTGTGGACTTTATAGTCCTTGTAACGTAGAGTTTTCTTGCCATTTTTTTTCTTCTCCTTTTCTCTTGGCTAGAAATGTTTTACTGTGGATATTATAGGACTTGCACCTATTGAATTAATTCAGCACTATGCTTTATCCGTAATGGGCGATTTATTCGCCCTTTTTTGTTTGTTAGTTTAGACAACAAGCAATAAACCAAAAGAGAATTAAAAGACCAAATGCTACACCGCTTAAAATGTAACCTATTGTTTCAATAATCTTTTTCTTATTATTCATTTTCTTGCTCCTTTGCTTGTTCATATAATTCGTGTACTATTGAAACATACATATTTGCTTGGTGAGTATATAATTGAAGAATATTGAAATACGAAGATTCTTCTATTATATCTTCTATTTGTTTTTCAATAATTGAATATCTTTCTTCATTTACTTTCATCATTCCAACGTCTGAAATTATCCTTGCTTTTATATCTTCATCTTCAGGCGTTGTATTTAATATTTCTCTGCATAAAAGAATGTCAAATGCTCTTAACTGAATTAAGATTTGTACTGCTTCATCTAAATTAAGATTTACTACTGGTATTTCTCTTATCATTTCTTCTTCATTCCAACTCATTTTTATTCTCCTTTTTAGAATAACTTCTGATAGTTTTCTTCTAACCATTCTTGTGCGTCGTTGTAACTGTCAAATGTTGGAGCATAATCAGGTAAACCGTCTTTATCTACGGTATCAGGCATTAGTGCAAAACTTGCACAATTTCTGTGCAGGTCTATTGTAATTATTCTGTAATTACTTCCTGCATGTAATACCATCGCTAGATGTCCAAATTCTGTGATACAAATTCTGTTTCCCATTTTCTTTTTTCCTTTCTAATTTTTACCATAAATTTCTATCTTGTTAATTCCAATGTTTATCCATTGAATATTAAGCCAATTTATCTTCCCATCGTGTCCTGTAATTTTTGCTCTAAATCCATTATTTGATAAGATTTTTTCTACAAAAGCAGTTGCACTATTTATTGTTTCAAAAATCATTTCTTCATTTGGTAAAGCGTGATAAAGATTTATGCTATGATTTTTATGATTTACTATTGTAATATCATATATAAAATATTCATTATAATTTCTTTTCTTATATTGCACTATTGGAGTGCAGACTTTTTTATACATTGATTATTTTACCGTCCTTTTCTATGTAAGTTTTGATTAGATAATCTCCTAATTTATATCTTGCATTTACAAGATATATTTCTGATTTAGAATAAAATCCTTTTGAGATTATATTCTTTGCATATTTGTCTGCTTTGCTTAATTCATTTGTTTTGTAAATGAACGGATATTTTGCATAGCATTTTACATAGAAATTGTTTCCATACATTTTTCTTTTTTCCTTTCTTTTTTCTTTTAGATTTTAGTGCTTAATACACTATTGAATACATAGGATTTTTATTCCTATGTATTCTAACTGTATTATGCTTTTAAATGAAAGAATATTTCACCAGTATTTTTATCAATTAACATTCCTGAATTTTCATAGCACCATCTTATACCACTTGCGTTATAAACTATGAATAAATTATTATTTTCTCCGTTTACAATAGCACCGCAAGTATAAAATGATGAATTTCCCCACAATGTACGAAGGTCAAAGAATTCAAAATTTGATTTTAATTCACGCTTTATTTTATCAAAACTTTCTTGTTTTTTATCGCTCCAAGAATTATAGATATTTCCTAAACCGCAATTTTCAGGTTGGTTTAGATATGTTAGATAAGCATTTATCATATAGTTTTTATCTTTTTTAGTCATTTTTTCTTTTTTTCCTTTCTATTCTTTTTATTATTTCTTTTGATGAACTTCCGATATTTATTAAACAAATTAATGTAATTATAAATGTGATTATAAATAGCATTTTATTTACCCTTTTTTCGTTAAGAAAAAGCGGCTATTTTTCAAGCCGCCTTTTATTAACTTTTTGTTGCTTTACTCTTCCTCATTTTCTTCCTCTTCTGTACCGTCACAAGATTCAGAGTATTCAAGCCATTTATCCATAGACATTTTACGCTTTTCGCTCTTGTTTGTATGCTCCTTGACTTGTACCATTATTTCGTTGACGGTAAGAGTGTTGCACTCTTGACAAGCGATATATCCATCGCCGTTTCTGTTGAAATCCTTGTACCAACCATTGACGAAAATAATCTTGTCAACAAGTGCGTTCTCCTTGTTGTTATACACCGTTATTCTTGCTTCGGTGTACTTGCTTGTTCTTGTTACATACTTTGCCATTTTTTGTTCTCCTTTTCTTTTGCTTTTTTTCTTTTGCTTGACGTCTTGCAACGTCTATTTACAGTTATATTATAAATGTAAAATAACACTTTGTCAATAGGTATTTTTAATTATTTATTGATATTTTTTTAACAATTACGGACGGGGTTTGATAAATATTTAACAATCTTATGTTGTGAACAAATGTACTTGTAAACAAATGTTCGTAAAAATAGTGCTGAAAAAATGTTGAAAAAAGTTGAATAAAAGTGTTGACATATAGATAATATAGCGTTATAATATAAGTGTAAAAAGACGTTGCAAGACGTCAAGCAAAAGAAGAAAAAGAAAAGGAGAAAAAACAATGTTTGAAGATGTAAGAAGAACGGCAAGAAAAGCAGTATTAGAATCAACGGCAAGAGAAGAAATAATAGACCATCTGTTAGGGCTTAGAAATCTCTATATAGATGAAGAAACTGGAGAAAT
>JAZLDV010000007.1:0-17920 GCA_045614925.1 Coprobacillaceae bacterium
TCGAGGACTTAGCCTAGGCTAAGTGTTCAGGTTCAAAGGATTACTGTTCAGTTTTGAGTGTTTCAGACACTTGAGAATCTGGTGGTGATGGCATGATGGACACACCTGTACCCATACCGCACACAGAAGTTAAGCATCATAACGGCGACGATAGTGAGCAATCGCAACAATAGCAAGCTGCCAGTTTCACGGATATCCCTTCGGATATCCTTTTTTTTGTTTTTATGTTTTTTATTATAAAACTTTAAAACAATGTTAAAATGTAGTAGAATAATATAGGCAATTTATGATAGGGGTGAGAGTATGAATATAGCATTATTTAGTGATACTTATTTACCGGATATTAATGGTGTAGCGACTTCTACTCAAATATTAAGAGATGAATTAGTTAAACATGGACATAATGTTTTAGTTGTAACTACTATGATTCCTCAAGATGCCAAATATTCTGATGATAATCAGAATATTTTACGTTTACCAGGTTTAGATTTAAAAAAATTATATGGATATAGAGCTTCAAATATATATTCATTTAAAGGGATGAAAGAAATAAAGGAATTTAATCCCGATATTATACATATTCAAACTGAATTTGGTATTGGAATATTTGGTAAAATAGCCGGTGAAATTTTGAATATACCTGTTGTATATACTTTTCATACTTTATGGAGTGATTATTCTCATTATCTAGTTCCTGAAGGTTTTAAATTGGCTGACAATATGGCTAAAAAGTTTATTGAAAAATATTGTAAAATATATTGTGATGGATGTCAGGCATTAATTGTTCCATCTCAAAAGACAGCTGATATTTTATCTGAATATGGAGTTAGCAAAGAAATGAATATTATTCCTACAGGTTTAATTTTAGATAAATTTAATAAAGAAAATGAAGATAAATATGTAACTCATGAAATAGTAGATAAATATAATTTAAAAGATAAATTTGTTATTACATTCCTAGGAAGAATAGGGCAAGAAAAAAGTATTGATTTTATTATTGATGCTTTTTGCGATGCAGTTAAGCAAAATGAAAATATAAGATTAATGATTGTAGGTGGAGGTCCACAGGAAGATGAATTAAAAAAATATGTAATTGAAAAGAATTTAAGTGATTATGTATTTTTTACTGGTGCAAAAAAACCAGATGAGGTTCCATCTTACTATCATGTTTCTGATCTATTTGTTTCTGCGTCTTTAAGTGAAACTCAAGGACTTACATTTATAGAAGCTATGGCGTCCTCTGTGCCTGTTTTAGCAAGATATGATAAAAATCTAGAGGGTGTCATCATTCATGGCTTAAATGGCTTCTTTTTTACCACAAAAGAAGAATTAATGAATTATATTATAGATTTAAGTCAAAAAGATATAAATGAATTGAAAGTAAATGCTAAAAAAGAGGCTATGAAACATAGTAGTGAAACTTTCTATAATAGGATAATGAATGTTTATCAGAAAATATCTAATAAACATCATTATATTTATAAAGTTGTTTCAATTTATCCTAATAAAAATAATACTTCTACTGTTACATTTATGGTAGATAGACATACAATAGATTTAACATTGGCTGATGCTGTTATTGAACGTCATGGATTATATATTGATCAGGTTATAGACAGAGAAGAATTAGAGGCATTAAAAGATCAGGAAAAAGTCGCAATGGCCTATAAGGATGCAATAAAATATCTGACTTATAAAGATTATACGTATTCAAAAATGAAATCTAAACTAGAACAGAAAATGATTTATGATGATATACAGATTGAAATGACTTTAGATTTATTGATGCAAAAAGGACTGATAGATGATAAGGCATATACTGATCATTATTTTCAAAAAGCTGTAAAATTAGGATTAGGTGTAAGTAAAATAGTTTATAATCTAAAAAAAGAAGGTGTTTCACCATTTATTATTGATGAATACTTAGATACATATTCTAGTGAATTAGAATATGATAAGGCTATTGAGATTATTGAAAAACTATTTAAAGAAAATAAAACTAAGCCAACACAGGCTTTAATACAGGCAGTAAGAAATAAATTGTTTATTAAAGGATTTTCAAAAAATGTAGTTGAAGATGCAATTAATAACTTTGACTTTACAATGCCTAAGGAACATACAAAAAAGCTACTTACAAAAGAATACCAAAGAGTACTTAGCAGATATCAGAATAGATATGATAATCGAACTTTAAAAAGCAAAATTATTACTTTCTTAGTACAAAAAGGTTATGAATATGATGATGTGATAGAAGTCATAAGTGAATTATGGGAAGTAGAATAAATTTTAAGAAAGGAGACTTACTATAAAAATTGTTATAGTAATATAAATAGATGACAGAAATTAAAGAAATGAAATGCGGAGATGAAAATGTTGAATTTTCAGCAATGATTTCACATGTAACAGTAGGGAAGACAAATGGAGCAAATAAGACAAATTATTTGAATATTGTATTTCAGGATAGTACAGGGACAATAGATGCTAAATTATGGAATGCAACTGCTGAACATATTGAACAATTAGTTAATGGAACTGTTGTAAAAGGAACAGGAGATATTATTAAATATGCTGATGGACGTCAGATGAAAGTTGTAAGTATTAAAGAAATATCTAATAATCCTATGGATCAGGTTCATTATGTTGCTAAAGCACCAATTGAGTCAGGAATTATGATGCAGGAAATTGAAAGATATGTACAAGAGATTGAAAATGAAAAATTAAATAAGATTACATCTCATTTAATTCATAAGCATGCTCAATTGTTTGAAATATATCCAGCGGCAAGTAGAAACCATCATGAATTTGTGTCTGGTTTAGCTTATCATACATTATCAATGTTAAAAATCGCAGAAAGTTTAATCCAAATTTATCCTGAATTAAATAAAGATTTGATGTATTCAGGTATCTTATTACATGATTTAGGAAAAACAATTGAACTAAGCGGACCAGTTGTTCCTACATATACATTAGAAGGGAAACTATTAGGACATATTTCTATGTCTCAGGCAATGGTATATGAAACTGCAAAAGAATTAGATATTGAAGGAGAAGAAGTTATTTTGCTTCAGCATTTAATTTTATCTCATCATGGGAAAAATGAATTTGGTTCTCCAGTATTACCACAAATTAGAGAAGCAGAAATTATCTATTTAATCGATAATATTGATGCAAGAATGAATATGCTAAATAAAGCATTAGAACAGGTAGAACCTGGTGATTACTCTAAACGCATTTTTGCATTAGAGAATAGAACAATTTATAAACCAAAAATGTATGAAAAATAAAAAAACATCATTATGATGTTTTTTTTATTTTATGATTGAATTATAAATTTCATCTAAATTAACAATAGATGAACGATCCTGATATCCTAAATCAAAAGTATCATTTTCATTATATCTTGGAATAATATGAATATGTACATGATGAACAGTCTGTCCAGCAACTTCGTTCATATTAGAAACAAAGTTAAATCCTTTTGCACCTAATTTTTCTTCTAAGATTTTAGCAGTTTTTTGCACAGCTTCAAATAAATGTCCTAAAACACAAGGATCAGTTTCTACTAGATTCTTATAATGAGCTTTAGGAATAACTAAAGTGTGTCCATCTGTTGTCTGACTTAAATCTAAGAATGCTAAACAGTAATCATCTTCATATACAGCTTTACTAGGAATTTCATGATTAGCAATTTTACAAAAAATACAATTATCCATAATAATACCTCCTTAAAATTATAATACAATAAAAAAAGAATAAGGGAAACCCCTTATTCTAAATATTGACTTGAAAGATTTTTAACGTTATTTCTTAATGTTTCTTCATAAACATCAAAGTTATATTTCTTTAAGTAATGTCCTTCAGCAGTTTGAACTACAACTGTATCATTATTTAAAGCATTAATCCATTCTTCTTTATCTTTTCTTTGCGTATCATATACATATAAAACAACATAAGAACCATTAGATAATTTGATAGCTTTATCATAAATCTGATCTTTTGTTAAAGCACTTAATGTTGGAAGAACATCAATAATGTTTTTATCTAATGAAGAATTTTTAGTTACAATATCAACATCTTCGCTATTTTCATTGCTTTTCATTAATTTATCAAACTCATCAAAGTTGTTTTTAGTTTTTTCAATAATGCTTAATGCTTCTGATTCTTTTTCAGTTAAAATAACTTTAAAACGAGTAGCAGCATGAGTTTTGATTAATGAATCATAATTTTCATTAATATATTTTTTATTTAACAATTCTAAATATGATTGAGGTTCAATGATTTTTTTGATATATGCTTCACTATCAGAATAACCATTTGCTTTTGCTACATCTTTAATAGAACCTTTATAATATTTAGCATAAGTATCTATTTTGCTTTCAACTAATTTATTTACAGCTTCAGTATCTGTAATTTCTTTTTTAGCAATATCAGTTAATGCATTTTCAATAATAGTCTGAGCACCGTATTTAGTTAATAGCACTTCAAAATAATCTTGTTTGCTAATAGACATTTTTCCATAACTCATTAATTCTTGTTTTCCATTAGTGATTTCAATATCATATACCGATGAAGAACATCCGCATAATAATACAGCACATAAACTCATTAGAAGTAATTTTTTCATTATTGTTTACCTCCTCTTAATTCATTTCTAGCATTAAGACTTTCAGTTAATACTTCATCAATTAATGATTTAGTTTCTTCATCATTGAATTTAATATCATAAGATTTGAATGCTAAATAGTGAATATAACTGTCATATGTTAATAATGGTGATGTAGAATTAACTTCTTTTAATTCTTTTTTCATTTTTTCTTTATCTGTGCTAGAACAGTAAACGAAATAAATACCATCATCTTCTTTAATTTCTTTAGAAATTTCGCCTTCTTTTAAATCAAATACAGCTTTTTCAACATTAGTTCCATAATATTTACTCATTTGAATAGTAGTATCAATAATACCTAATTCACCTTTGTTAGTACCAGAAGAATCATCTGAATAATCTTTAGCAATTTCACCAAAAGGTTTATTACTTTCTAATAAAGATTTAACTTCATTGTATTTATTTTGTTCATCTTTAGTAGGATTTTTAACATCATTCATTTTAATTTTAATAAGACTAATATATCTAGGTTTAGCCATTTTATAATAATCTTCAAATACTTCATCAAAATTCTTTTCTACATAATCTTGAATAAATGCAGAATATTGAAAAGAATTAACTAATGCCTGTTTATAGTCATTTAATGAAGAATAACCATTAGATGCAAGTGCATATTCTAATTGTGTTTCAGCATTTTCTCCATATTGTGCTTCATAAGCACTTACAGTCTGATTGATTAATGCAGCTGCTTCATCTTTCATAGATTTAGTCGCTTTAAATTCAGAAGTAATCAATTGATCTAAAACATATGAAAATAAAGCTAATTTACCAGTAGGTGTTGATGTTAACTGTTCACATAATTCATCAGTTATGTAATCTTTACCATCAATAGAAGCAATTCTGTCAGTTCCTTGAACTTTAGCAGAACATCCTGATAAAACAATTCCAGAACATAACAGTAATGCCATAAATTTTTTGTTTTTCATAATATCCTCCTCTTTTTTACAATGATAATATTATTACATATAAAACAAAATAATTCAAGAAAATGGGCAATAACACATAATTATTCTATAGTTATCCATACTATATTATGTGTATAGTGAAATGAAAAATGAAGAGAAAGGGGGAATTCTTATGTTGGCAAATCAAGGCTCTTTTACTTTGATACTTGTACTATTCATCCTTTTAGTTATCATTTGCGGGATCTATTAACTCTATAGCAAAAACTATAGAGTTTTTGCTTATAAAAAAAATTATCGTATGGCTTGAGTTTATTTGATATATTATATAAAATATTGTAATGAAAGGGGCGTGTTTTATGTCAACTTTAGTAATTAAAGATTTGCACGTAGAAGTAGGAGAAAAAGAAATCTTAAAAGGAATTAATTTAACAATTGAAACAGGACAGGTTCATGCTATTATGGGACCTAACGGAAATGGGAAGTCTACATTGCTTTCTGCAATTATGGGACATCCTAAATATACAGTAACAAAAGGAAGTATTGAATTAGATGGTCAGGATGTTTTATCTATGAGTGTAGATGAAAGATCAAGAGCAGGATTATTCTTAGGAATGCAATATCCTCAAGAAATTCCTGGTGTAACAAATTCAGACTTTTTAAAGGCAGCTATGAATGCCAGATTAGAAAAACCAATTTCATTATTTAAATTTATCAGAGCGCTAGATAAAAATATTGAGGAATTAGAAATGGATGAAAATTTAGCGCATCGTTATTTAAATGAAGGATTCTCAGGTGGGGAAAAGAAACGTAATGAGATTCTTCAAATGAAGTTATTACAACCAAAATTCGCATTATTAGATGAAATTGATTCAGGATTAGATGTTGATGCATTAAGAATTGTAAGTGATGCGATTAACTCTATGAGAAGTGATGATTTTGCATGTGTGATGGTATCACATTATGAAAGATTATTTGAATTAGTAAAACCAAGTCATGTCCATGTATTAGTCAAAGGGCAGATTGTAATGAGTGGTGGATATGAATTAGTTGAAAAAATTGATCGTGAAGGATATGAATGGATTAAGGAATTAGGTATTGAATTAGAAGCTGAAGAAGAAAGAACACCTATTATTCTTGGTTCATGTGGAAAAAAGGAATTAATCAATGAGTAATTATAGTTTAAGTTCTACATATTATTTAGTATTAGAAAATAACGAATGTATTCAAAAAGAATTACCAGAAGACATCACAATTCAAGGAACAACTATAGAATTAAAAAATAAACAACCCATAGAATTACAAATCGTGTTTAATGCACATGAAGATGTGACATTTAATATTAAAGTGAAAAGATTTTCACAAGTAGATATGATTATGAGCAAAAATTTAGATAAAGATGCAAAATTACATATCAATATGGAATTAGAAGAAGGCGCTATTGTTCATACATTTACTGAAAACAATAGTACAAACAAAACAGATGTATATAGTAAAGATGAAGTTCATTTAAGTGCTAATTCATCAATTCAAGTTGGATATGCTGAATTATCTGATGGAAACTTTAAAGCAGATTATCATTATTATTTAGATGGTGAAGGTGCTGAAGCTAAAGTTAGAATGGCTATCTTATCTAAAGAAAAAGAAAATAAAGAATATGAAGTATTAATTAAACATAATTCTCCACATACATTTGGTCAAATGGATAATTATGGTGTAGTTAAAGATGAAGGTAGATTAGTTATTGATGGTATTGGTACTATTACAAAAGGTCAAAAAGGATCTGCAAGTCATCAGACAAATAAAATTATGGTATTTGATCCATTATGTAGAGCAAGTGCAAATCCATATTTATACATCGATGAATATGATGTTAAAGCATCACATGCTGCTGGTGTAGGAAAAATGGATGAAGAGCATTTATATTATCTTCAAAGCCGTGGTTTAACAAAAAAACAAGCGATGCAATTAATTACATATGGATATTTAAAACCTGTAATTGAAGTAATTGATAATGAAATGATTAAAGAAAGATTTGAAACAGCATTGTCTAAGGTCGGTGAAAGTCATGATTAATGTTAAAGAAATCAGAAAAGACTTTCCTATGCTTAATGGAAAAACAATGCATGGTCATCCTTTGATTTATTTAGACAATGGGGCTACAACTTTAAAGCCTCAGACAGTTATTGATCATATAGTTGATTATCTTTCTCATTATTCAGGAAATGCACATCGTGGTGATTATGATTTATCACATGAAGTCGATGTTGCATATGAAAATGCAAGAGAGATTGCTAGACAATTTATTAATGCAAAAAGAAAAGAAGAAATTATATTTACATCAGGAACAACTGATTCATTGAATTTAGTTGCCTATGGATATGCAAGATTACATTTAAAAAAAGGTGATGAAATCTTATTAACAGTATCTGAACATGCATCAAATACATTGCCATGGTTTGATGTTGCTAGAGAAGTTGGAGCATCTATTCAATATATTGATTTAGATGAAGAAGGAAGAGTTACTTTTGACAATGTGAAAAAAGCAATTAGTGAAAATACAAAAATGATCTGTATTGCTCAAGTCACAAATGTTTTAGGATTTAATGCACCTATGAAAGATATTTGCGCTTATGCTCATGAAAGAGGAATTGTCGTTTCTGTAGATGGAGCACAAAGTGTTCCACATCAAAAAACAGATGTACAAGAAGCAGATATTGACTTTTTATCATTTTCAGGGCACAAAATGTGTGGTCCTACAGGTGTAGGTATTTTGTATGGTAAATATGATTTATTATGTTCTATGAAACCTACACGTTTAGGAGGAGGTTCAAATTCACGCTACAATAGCTGTGGAGTTGTAACTTTGAAAAATCCACCTTATCGTTTTGAAGCCGGTACACCTCATATTGAAGGTGCTATTGGATTAGGTGCTGCAATGCAGTATCTTATGAATATTGGTATGGATAATATTTATGCATACGAAAAACAGTTAAGAGATTATTGTATCTCTAAATTAAAACAATTAGATAATGTAGAAATATATAATGAGAAATCTCATGGTGCGATTGCATTCAACATTAAAGGGGTCTTCTCACAAGATGCTGCAAGTTTATTTAATACTTATGGTATTGCTGTAAGAGCTGGTCAGCACTGTGCTAAAATTCTTGATGAATTTTTAGATGTAACGTCCACATTAAGAGCATCATTTTATTTCTACAATACATATGAAGAAATAGATACATTTATTGAAGTAGTAAAGAAGGGAGATGACTTCCTAGATGCGTTCTTTGGATGATCCTCAATTAATGAGAGAAATTATTATGGATCATTATCAGCATCCAAGAAATAGAGGATTAACTGATGATGATAGTTATAAAAAAGTAAATATGAATTCAGATACTTGTATTGATAATTTAGATATTCAAGTTAAATTTGAAGGAGATATCATTAAAGATGTAAGATATGATGGAGAAGCGTGTGCTATCTGTACATCTTCAACTTCAATTATGAGTGAACTTGTAATTGGGAAAACAAAAGAAGAAGCAATGGAAATTATTAATAACTATCTTAATATGATTTATGAAAAAGAATATGATGAAGATATGTTAGAAGAAGCTATTGCCTTTAAAAATACACATAAACAGGCAAATCGTATTAAGTGTGCAACATTAGGATGGAACGGTGTTGTAAAACTTATTGAAGAAAGTGAGGAATAAAATGGATAATTTAAATTTAGATATTCCTACAAATACAGAAGAATTGGATTTTCAGGATGAATATGTTCCTGTAGTTGAAACATCTAAAGGGATTAATGAAGATGTTGTAAGAGAAATCTCAAGAATTAAAAATGAACCAGAATGGATGTTAGAATACAGATTAAAATCATTGAAATGCTTTTTAGAAAAACCAATGCAGAATTGGGGAGTAGATTTAAGTCAAATGAACTTTGATGATTACATTTATTATAGTCGTCCTAGTGAAAACGTGACTGATAAATGGGATGAAGTACCAGAAACAATTAAAAATACATTTGATCGTTTAGGTATTCCTGAAGCAGAACAAAAATTCTTAGCAGGAGCTTCAGCTCAATATGAATCTGAAGTTGTTTACCATAATATGTTAGATGAAGTCAGAGAAAAAGGAGTTATCTTTTTAGATATTGATAGTGGTCTAAAACAGCATCCAGATATCTTTAAAAAATATTTTGATACTGTTATCCCTTATAATGATAACAAATTCTCGGCTTTAAATGGAGCAGTATGGTCAGGAGGATCATTTATCTATGTTCCACCTAATGTTACATTAGAAAAACCATTACAGTCATATTTCAGAATTAATTCTGAAAGAATGGCACAGTTTGAAAGAACTTTAATTATTGTCGATAAAGGTTCTGATATCCATTATGTAGAAGGATGTACAGCACCTGCGTATTCAAAAGATTCTTTACATGCAGGAGTTGTAGAAATCGTTGTATTAGAAGGAGCAAAATGCCGTTATACAACAATTCAGAACTGGTCTAAAAACATTTATAACTTAGTAACACAACGTGCTAAAGTAGAAAAAAATGGGTCTATGGAATGGGTTGATGGAAATATTGGTTCATTAGCTACTATGAAATATCCAACTTGTATTTTAGCAGGTGAAGGTGCAAAAGGAACATGTATCACAATTGCTGTTGCAGAAGAAAACCAAGTTTTAGATTCTGGTGCAAAAATGATTCATTTAGCACCAAATACATCGAGTCAGATTATTTCTAAATCAATTGCAAGACGTGGTGGAAAAGTTAACTATCGTGGATTAGTAAGACATAATCCAAAAGCAATTAATGCAATGAGTAAAGTAGAATGTGATACATTAATCTTAGATGATATTTCTACAAGTGATACTATTCCAACAAATGTTATGATGAATAATGATTCTATCATTGAACATGAAGCAACAGTATCAAAAGTATCAGAAGATCAGTTATTCTATTTAATGAGTAGAGGACTTACAAAACAGCAGGCAACAGAAATGATTGTCATGGGATTCATTGAACCATTCTCAAGAGAATTACCAATGGAATATGCTGTAGAATTAAATCAATTATTAAAATTAGATATGAGTGACAGTATTGGATAAAAAACAAATCCGTAAAACTATGAAACAAAAGCGTCTTTTATATGATAAACAGACGCTTTTATCATATAGTGATAATATTGTATCCCAAGTCTATCAGCATCCATCATATAAAAAGTCTTCTCTTGTTGGAATTTATGTTTCATTGCCATTAGAAGTCAGAACTATAGAACTTATACAGAATACTTTAAAAAATAAAAGAGTCTGTGTTCCTTTAGTTAAAGGTGACACAATGGATTTTTATGAAATATACAGTTTAGATGATTTAAAAGAAGGACACTTTCATGTTTTAGAACCTACGACAAATAAGCTTATTATGCCTTTTGAGATCGATTTAATGATTACACCACTTCTATCCTATGATAAACATAATTATCGTATAGGGTATGGAAAAGGCTATTATGATCGTTATTTTCAAAGTGGATTTAAAGGATATAAGTTAGGACTAGCTTATCATTTTTCTTATGTGGAGCATATTGAACATGATGAGTTTGATATTCCTTTAGATGATATTATAAAAAATGCTACATTGTAGCATTTTTTTGTTTTTCTAGCATATAATATGTTGGTGATTCTTTTGAAAAAAATAATCCTTTTTATTATATTTATATCTTTATTAAGTCTGATTTGTGCATTTTATATTAGTTCACTTCCACGAATAAAAGAATATGGTTCTATGGAAATAAAAAGATTAAATCAGCTTATTGTAACTCATAACTACTCATCAAAGTATAGTTATAATGATTTGGTAACTATTGATAGAAATGGTAATAATGAAATAGAAACGGTTCATTTTAATATGGTTTTACTTAATGTTATATCAGGGAAAATGGTTGATGAGCTGCAAAATACTTATCAAAGTATAGAAGAAGGAAATTATCATGCCAAAAATAATTCATATTATGAAAAAACAATTGAAGAAGTGTCAAAAAAAGGAATTCTTTCTAAAGTTCCTATATTTTCGTCTTTAAGCTTATTGTTTATACCTGTCCATTTTAAACAGTTATCTTATATAGGAAGTAATATAAAAAAAGAAATAAATAATTATGGAATCAATCATATTATGATAGAAATAAGTATAGAAATCACTATGAATCTTGTAATGATATATCCATTTTTTGAAGAATATGAAACATATACATTTGAAGTTCCTATATTATTAGAACTCTATCAGGGACAAATACCAGAAAACTATATTTCAAGAGGTGCACAATGAATCAAATATTAAAAGAGTATTATCATATCAATATAAATATATACCATACAGGATATTTTCAATATAATAATGAAATCTATTATATTGAAAAAGTAAATGATTATAATCAATTTATAACAATCTTTAATATTTATATGCAATACACAAATCAATTATCAATATTATCTTATATACTTGTACCCAATGTATATAATGAATATTATAGTGATCATTATATTTTGTTTAAATATACAAAATCAAACTATTCACTAACATCATTTCTGATGTTATGTATGCAGCCTCTTTATATGCCTTATTTAAGTATATCTGATATTAAAGAACAATGGATTTTAAAAATAGATCATGTAAGAAAAATACTTAATGAATATGAATTCAAATCTAATCAGGAAGTTATTCCATTAATCCATTATTATTTAGGAATAGGAGAAACATGTATATCTTTACTTAATATCATATTAAAACACAATCCTAAATCATCTTTACCTTTATCTTTATCTTTAAAAATGCCTATATCCTATGATGATAAAAACATATTAAATCCATGTTTTTATACATTATCAACTAAAGAACGTTTTCTCACCACTTTATTAAAAAGTGAGATTTTAAAAGTAGAAGACTTATCAATGTTTTTTAAAAACTTATCATTTGAATATCATGAATATATTTATTTTTATGCACGTCTGTTATATCCCACTCAACAATATGATGCATTTTTACAAAAAAATTTTGAAATTCATGATCTTCAGTTATATAAACAAAATCTATATAAAGAACTTTCTTTATATAAAGATGTATACGATTTTTTAAACACTTTTATTTCATTGCCTAAAATATGTTGGATAAATAATTCAAATATGATATAATATTGTACAGTATACGAAGGGAAATAAGAGTATGAAGTGTGTAGAGAATATTAAAAACAATAATAATGTAAGAGAATCATTAATAGAATTAAAAGCAGTTATTCAAAAAGATCACACATTAGTTAAAGATAAAGAATTAAAAAAACACTTAATAACTTTACTAAATGATGAGGATCCTAAAGTAAGAAAAAATTGTGCTATTTTATTAGGTATTTATCAGGATACTGTAGAAATTTTATTAGATGCATATAAGAAAGAGAAAACTGAATATGTTAAGGATGCTTATTTAAAGGGAATAAGTATGCAAGAATGTGGTCATTATATTGAAGAATTAATACAAATTCAGTCTGACTTAATGCAATTAGAAGATTCTTCACCAAAACACATTCAAGCCCAATTGAAAATCTTAAACCCTTTAATACTTAAATATCAGACTCATAAGAAAAAAGTAATTAAATTAAAACATGAACCAGTAGATGTTGTATTAACATCTTTACCATATTATCAGTTCGTTATATTTGAATCTGTATTAAATTTCAAATATAAACCTGTTACACAAGGTGTATTAGTAAGAACTGAATCTTTATATGATTTAGTGAATATAAGAACATATAAAGATATGTTAATTCCTCTTCATGGAGCATCAGGATTAAATATTGAAATCAATGATATTGAAGCAGGAATCAGAAGATGTAATTTAGTTTCTATTTTAGATAAATTATATGATGATCATTCTGTTTTCTATTATAGAGTTGTAGATGGATTAAGAGAAAAAAATCCAGCATTAATTAAAAAAGTATCAGAAAAACTATTTGAAGTTTTTCCAAATCGTTTATTAAATGTAACTGAAAATTATGATATTGAAATTGTTTTAAAAGAAGTAAGAAAAGACAAAGTTAATATGTATATCAGATTAACTCATTTTAAATCAAAACGATTTGATTACAGAAAAGAAATTATTCCAACAGCTATGCATCCTTATGTAGCTGCAACGATTATGAATTTAGCTAAACCATATATGATTAATAATGCAAAAGTATTAGATCCTTTTGTAGGTTCAGCTACTTTATTAATTGAAAGAAATATTATGAAAGAAACTCGTTTTTCAATGGGGTTAGACATATATGGAATAGGAATTGAAGGTGCTAAAAAGAATGCTAATTATGCAGGAATGAATATGCACTTTGTTCATAAAGATGCTTTGCGTTTTGTTAATACAGAAATGTTTGACGAAGTTGTGACAGATATGCCAACACTTGCTCAAATGAAAGATCAAAAAGCATTATCTGATTTATATGATCGTTTCTTTGATCGATTAAAAAGATGGGTAAGACCTGAAGGTTATATTTTCTTATATACAAGTGAAATTTCACTTGTAAGAAAAAATTTAAGAGTGCATGAAGGCTATTTTGAATTAATTGAACACTATGAGATAGCAAGAGGTAAAAATATGTTCTACTTCTTTATTATCCAAATGAAATAATCCTACGAAAGTAGGATTTTCTTATTATGTACACTGTTTACATATTACGATGCAAAGATAACTCACTCTATGTAGGAATTACCACGGATATAGACAAACGATATAAGCAGCATATACAAAAAACAGGAGCAAAATATACAAAATCACATCCTGTATCACATATAGAAGCATTATGGGAATGTGAAAATCGCTCTTTCGCTTCTATTTTAGAATATAGACTAAAGAAACTGACTAAATCAAAAAAAGAAATGCTTATAAAAAATAATCAGCATTTCTATAATTATACAAAATTAGAAGAAAAACATTATAAAAAAATAAAATGACTCTTACGAGTCATTTTGTTTTTTTATTATCTATTTTTAAAGAATGAAACAATGTTTGAAAAATAATCACAGTAAGCATAGCGTTCTGAGTTTGCCCATGATGGAACAATTTCTCTATTTTGATCTAAGAAATAATGATTATATGGTACGAACATGATTTTTTCCTCCTTGAATGTTTTATTTTTAATACAATATATATTATATTCAAAAATATAAATAAAGATAGAGACATTAAAGCTAAAAAAATTGTATAATGTTGTGCAAACTGCACAAAAGTAATATAATAGTAAAACAAGGGGGAATTTTTATGGGGTTTACAATAGATGATGCATTAACACAGACATCTTCACAATATAAATTAAAATTATTAGCTGGAAAAGAAGGTTGTGCCAATGCAATGACATGGGTTCATATGATTGAAGACATGACAATTATTAAACAATTATGGGGAAAAGAATTAGCTGTCTCTACAGGACTAGGATTTCAAGAAGAAGGAGCATTATTAGAATTAGTAAAGACATTAGTTAAATATCACAGTGTAGGACTAATACTTAATACAGGTATGTACATATTTGATATACCAGAAGACGTTATAGAATATTGTAATGAGCATTCTTTACCGCTTCTTACAATGCCTTGGGAAATCAGTATGGCAGACTTAATCAGAGATTATTCAATGAGATGCTTAGATTCACAAAGAGAAGATAGACATATATCTAAATACTTTCAGAATGCTTTTATTGATTCACGTAATGTAGAAACATCTAGAGAAAATTTAACTGCTTATTTTGATGTAGAAGGAATATTCCAGGTTATTCTTATAGATATTGAAGATGCAGATCAGTTAGATGCAGTAGATAGAGGGAAAATCAGTTCACAGATTGAATTAGCTTTTGAAAAAATAGAATGTCCTTATAGCTTTTTCTGGTTTGATGGACACTTTGTCTTAATTTTAAATAATCTTGATGTAGAAAGAGTAGAAGAAGTTGTTGATAATATGTATAGACGTTCTAGAAAAAGAAATCTTAATCATGTAATGCATATTGGAATAGGAACTAGCTTAAAAGATTTTAGAAAAGTTATTCAATCTTATAAAAGAGCAAAAGCAGCATTAAATATGTCTAAACAATTTCAATATCCTACGACTTCATTTGAAGAAATGGGAATTTATCAGATTCTATTTTCTATTGAAGATAAAGCAATCTTAGAACAGATGTATCATAATTTCTTAGATCCAATTATGGAATATGATAAGAAACATCATGGTGAGTTAGAGACAACTCTTTATTATTTCTTAGAGTATGGAGGAAATCAGCAGTTAATGGCTAAAGAACTTTATATGCATAGAAATACAATTAATTATCGATTAAATAAGATTAAAGAATTGTTAGGAACAAACTTAGAAACAGCAGAAGAAAGAATACCTTATATATTATCTTTCTATATAAAGAAAATGCTTATTAAAGGATAGTTGCAATTTTATTAAATTCTTGTATAATAGTAAAGTAAATTAGAAGAAAAGGGGAACAAGAAAATGGCAAACAATAAAGTAAAAAATGATGCAATTACTTCAAGAGATGTAGACTTTGCACAGTGGTATACAGATGTATGTCGTAAAGCAGAGTTAATGGATTACTCAAGTGTAAAAGGATTCATTATTTATCGTCCGTATGGATATGCATTATGGGAAATGATTCAAGCATATATGGACAAAAAATTCAAAGAAACAGGACACGAAAACGTATATATGCCGATGTTAATCCCTGAATCATTATTAAAAAAAGAAGCAGATCACGTAGAAGGATTTGCTCCTGAATGTGCAGTTGTGACAAGAGGAGGATTAGATAACTTAGAAGAAAATTTAGTTATCAGACCAACTTCTGAAACATTATTCTGCGAACATTATGCAAAAATTATTAACTCTTATAGAGATTTACCAAAATTATATAATCAATGGTGTAGCGTTGTAAGATGGGAAAAAACAACTCGCCCATTCTTAAGAGGATCTGAATTCTTATGGCAAGAAGGTCATACAATTCATGCAAGCGAACAAGAAGCAAGAGAAGAAACAATGAGAATGTTAGATATCTATGATACTACTGCAAGAGATTTATTAGCAATTCCAATGGTTACTGGTAAAAAGACTGATAAAGAAAAATTTGCAGGAGCAGAAGAAACATACACAATTGAAGCTTTAATGCATGATGGTAAAGCATTACAATCAGGAACATCTCATTACTTCGGTGATGGATTTGCAAGAGCTTTCGACATGAAATTCTTAGATAAAGATAATAAACAAAAATATGTTTATCAGACTTCATGGGGTGTGTCTACACGTTTATTAGGTGCAATTATTATGGTTCATGGTGATGACAATGGTTTAGTTTTACCACCTAGAGTAGCACCTACACAAGTTATGATTATTCCAATCCAACAACATAAAGAAGGAATCTTAGATAAAGCTTATGAATTAGAAGCTGAATTAAAAGCAGCTGGTATCAGAGTAAAAGTTGATGCAACTGACAAATCTCCAGGATGGAAATTCTCAGAAGCAGAAATGAGAGGAATTCCTTTACGTTTAGAAGTAGGACCAAGAGATTTAGCAAATGGACAATGTGTTGTAGCTAAACGTGTTAATGGTGAAAAAATCACTTTAGATATTAATGAAAAATTACCTGAAGTTATTGCTTCATTATTAGATGAAATTCATAATGATATGTATGAAAAAGCATTAGCATTCAGAAATGAACATATTACAACAGTTGAAACATTTGATCATTTCAAAGAAGTATTAAATACTAAAGGTGGATATGTAAAAATGGCTTGGTGTGGAGATGAAGCTTGTGAAATCAAAATTAAAGAAGAAACAGCAGCAACTTCACGTTGTATTGATACAGAAGCAACTGCAGAAGGTGTATGTCCAATCTGTGGAAAAGAAGCAAAACATATCGTTTATTTTGCAAGAGCTTATTAATAAAAACAGGAACTCTATTGAGTTCCTTTTATTTTGACTTTTAAAAGATGGAGTAAAGATAAAGCCTGATAAGGCTCTATAATAGCTCCATATATATTTTTTACATCTGTAATAATATAATCAAGCTTGCAGCTAGATAAGTCTATATTTTTTAAAGATGTTTCATTGACTTCACATAGTTCAAAATTGCATCTTTCAAATTCTGTTTTCTTTAAATTGACTCTTACAAAACTCCCTTGATTTAAATCACATTCATTAAAACAGCATGATCTCATCTCACTATCGCCTATACTTATAAAACGACATAAACATTCATTTATGCTACAATAATCAAATAAACACTCACTAAACAAAGTTCCCATCATTTTACAATTA
>JAZLDV010000008.1:0-6631 GCA_045614925.1 Coprobacillaceae bacterium
AAGGTAAAGAATTAATCGTAGATGTAAAAGATTCAGCATTCGTATTTGAAGGAATTACATTTACAAAAGCTGATACTTATAATTACTCAATTGTAGAAGTTAAAGGTAATGCTTTAGGAATGACTTATGATGAGTCAGTATTTGATGTAACTGTAACAGTTACTGATAAAGGTGGATACTTAGATGGAACAATTGCTTACAGTAAAAACGGTGAAGCTGTTGATACAGTAACATTCGTTAATACTTATGCTCCAGTTGTTACAACATCTGCACAATTTGAAGCAATGAAAACTGTACAAGGACGTAAATTAGAAGCAAATGAATTTAAATTTATCTTAGAAAATACGGAAACTCATGAAAAATTAGAAGCATATGCTGATGAATCAGGTAAAGCTGTATTTGATAAGATTGAATATGACAAAGTAGGAACACATACTTATAAAGTATATGAAGAATATACAAATTTACATAATGTAGCTTATGACAATGCTGAATATACAATTACAGTAGAAGTTAAAGATGATTTAGAAGGTCACTTATATACAGTTATTACTGGATATGATGAAGACTTGGAATTCACAAATGTCTTTACTCCAGATCCAATTGATGTAAACTTTACAGGATTAAAAGTATTAGATGGACGTGATTTAAGTGAAGGTGAATTTAGATTTGCAGTAGAAGCAAAAGATGATGCACCGCTTCCTCAAGTAAGTGAAGTAACACATGATAAAGATGGAAACTTTGCATTTACAGCTATCAGATTTAGTGAAGAAGGAACTTACAATTACATTATTAAAGAATTAGATAATGATATTGCAGGTATTACTTATGATGATAAAGAGGTAGAAGTAAGTGTTGAAGTAACTAGAGATGAAGAAGGTATCTTACATGCTAGGGTATCTTATGTAAAAGATGGAAAAGCAGTAGATAAAGCTGAATTCAAAAATACTTATGCAACAAAACCAACAACTATCACTTTAGATATTAATAAAGTTGTAGAAACAAAAGATGGTATTGATTATGAAATTAATGGAAATGAATTTGAATTCAAATTAATTCCATCTCAAAACAATACAAATGATCCAATCAATGAAACATTAATTGGAACAAATGATGCTTTAGGAAAAGTTGTATTTGAAACATTACAAGAATCTCAAATTGTATTTAGTGTTGCTGGAACTTATGAATATACATTAGTAGAAACTTCTGGAACATTGCCGGGAATGAGTTATGACGACACAGTATATACAATTAAAGTGGAAGTCACTGATGATGAAGCTAATGCACAATTAAATGCAGAAGTTTCAATCAATGATGTAAAAACAAATAAAGCAGACTTTGTAAACAAATATGATGCTGGTAAAGTATCAGCAACAATTTCTGGTATGAAAGTTTTACAAAGTATTCATAAAGACTTAGAAGAAAACGAATTTACATTTGTAATCGAAAGTCCTAAAGGTGATGTATTACCACAAAATACAAAAGTAACAAATGATGCAAGTGGATATTTCCAATTTGATTCAATTGAATTTGATAAACCAGGAAATTATATTTATGTAGTTTATGAAATGAATGAAGAATTAAGAGGATATACTTATGATGATGCACAATATACTGTATATATTGATGTTACTCATAATCAGCAAACTGGAGAATTAGAATTATCTCAAAGAGTTGAAAGAAATGGAACAGAAATATTAGATATTGAATTTGTAAATATTTATACTCCAGATCCATTTACATTAGATAAAGATGCAACAATCGCTATTGAAGGTGTAAAAGAATTAATTGGTAGAGATGCTTTAGCTATTCAAGATAATGAGTTTACATTTAAATTATTAGATAAAGATGGTAATGTTGTATTAGATGATAATGGTGACCAATTAATCGCTGGTGTAAAAGATTCTAAGATTATCTTTGATGGAATTACTTATACTGAGGCTGGTACTTACCATTACTCAATTGTAGAAGAACAAGGAAATTCTTTAGGAATTACTTATGATAAATCAGTATTTGATGTTATTGTGACTGTAACTGATAAAGGTGGTTACTTAGATGGTGAAATTAAATATTATCAAGATGATCAAGAAATTGAAGAAGTGAAGTTTGTTAATACTTACGAAGCTATTATTGATGCATTCATTAAATTTGATGCTAAAAAAGTATTAGTTGGACGTAAATTAAAAGCAAATGAATTCAAATTCGTACTTGAAAATATTGAAACTGGTCATAAAGCTTATGCATATGCAGATGAAAACGGAATTGTTGAATTTGAAAAAATTGATTACAGTAAAGTAGGTACATATACATATAGAATTTATGAAGAAAAAGGTATCTTAGATAACGTAACTTATGATGCAACAGTTTATACAGTAAAAGTAGAAGTAACTGATGACTTAAAAGGAAACTTACATGCAACAGCAATTGATGACTCAAATGGATTAGTATTTACAAATATCTATACTCCAGATCCAATTCAAGTTGATGTAACAATTAATAAAGTATTAACTGGTGATGAAAACGGTGAAGTTAGCTTAGATGAATTTGCATTTGAAATCTTAGATGAAACAACTGGTGAAGTTTATACAGTTAAATCTTCTAAAGAAGGAACTGCAATCTATGGATTGACTTATGACCAATCATCAATTGGAAAAACTTATAACTATGTTGTAAAAGAAATAAACACTAAAGTTGAAAATGTAACTTATGATACATCTAAACATAACTTAAGTGTAACAATCTTACAAAATGAAGATGGAACATTATATGCTAAGTTAAATATTGCTGATGTTGAAGCAGAAAGCTTAACAGTAACATTTAACAATACTTATACTCCATCTGTAGAAACTAATGATAGTTCAAACATTGCATTATATTTAGCAATGATGATGTTATCAACAGTAGGAATTAAAGTTCTTAGAAAAAAAGAAGAATTTTAAAACTAAATAAATAACATAATCCCATCTTATTAAGATGGGATTTGTTTTTTATATTGTGTACTTAATTGGTGAAATTTGTTAAAATGTGTATGTAAGTTATTTTTAAAATGAAAGGAGAAAAACAAGATGACTAAAAAGATTTTTAAAACTTTATTAGCTTTAGCAATGATGATCCCTACAATGGTTATGCCTGTTAAAGCAAATGAAGATGCAAATCCAAATATGTCTTTAAATGCTACTGTAACTCAAAGTAGTTTTGAAGCAGCTGGATTTGAAGGTAGTAAAGTTGCTGATGGTAACTTATCTACAAGATGGGGAACAGCCCAAAATGTAGCAAATGGTGAATGGGTTAATCTTAACTTAGGTGCTAAAAAAACAGTTCAAAAAATTATTATTAGATTTGAAAGAGCTGATGATGCACAAAATATTTTAGGATACCATATTGAATTAGATGGTGAGACTGTTTATACACATAATAGTGGAAAAGCAAAACAAGTTGAAACTATTCAATTTGATACACCTAAGAGTGCACAAAACGTGAAATTAGTTATTGACTCAGCGAATAGTGGGACAATTAACTGGTTAAATGTTGGTGTAAATGAAATTGAAATTTACGCTTCTAAAGAAGTTGCATTAACTTTAGATGAAGTAGTAAATAGTATTAAAGGAAGAACGATTTCATTAGATGAAAAAGAATTCGTTTTACCTACTGTACCTGCAGGATACAAAGTAGAAATTAATGGATGTGACTTTGAACAAATTATTTCTGATGAAGGAAAAATTGTACATCCTTTAATTGATAAAGAAGTACAAGTTTCTTATGTTGTAACTAAATTATCTGATGGAACAAGTAAGAAAACAAATGATATCACTTATGTTGTAAGTGGACAATATGAAGAAGTAGAAGGTAAAAATGAAAAACCATCTATTATTCCTGAAATTCAAGAATGGGTATCTGATTCTAATGAAAAATTAGCAATCAAAGATATTACTAAAGTTGTATATGATGACGAAGAATTAGAAGAAATCGTAGATGAATTTATTGTTGATTTCTATGATTTTACAGGAATTCAATTAACTAAACAAAAAGGAACTCCTTCAAAAAATGCAATTAATGTATCATTAAAAGCACCTGATGAATTATTAGGAGACGAAGGATATACATTAGAAATTACAGAAGATAGAATTAATATTGCTTCATGTAATACTACTGGAAATATGTATGGATTCCAAACTATCTTACAAATGTATAAACAAGATAAAGACGGATTTGTTGTTGGACAAATGAGAGATTATCCTCGTTTTGAAACTCGTGGATTATTATTAGATATCGCTAGAAAACCTATCGGTATGAATATGATTAGAGATATCTCAAGAACAATGAGATATTACAAAATGAATGACTTCCAAGTACACTTATCAGATAACTACATTTTCTTAGAAAACTATGGAAAATATAGTAATGAAAATGAAGCATTTAAAGCTTATGAAGCATTCAGATTAGAGTCAGGTTTAACAAATGCTGCAGGAGAATCTCCTACTGCAAAAGACTACTATATTACTAAAGATGAATTTAGAGAATTCATTCAAGCAGAAAGAGCATTAGGTATGAATATCGTACCAGAAATCGATATGCCTGCCCATGCAACTTCGTTTACTAAAGTTTGGCCTGAATTAATGGTTAAAAATCAAGTATCTCCATTAAATGGAAACAGACCTTTAGTAGACCACTTAGATGTTTCTAAGGAGGCAGCAGTTAATAAAATTAAAGAAATTTTTGATGATTATACAAAAGGTGATAATCCAACTTTTGATGCAAATACAATTGTACATATTGGTGCAGATGAGTTTGTTTATAACTATACTGCATACCGTCAATTTGTTAATGAAATCGTACCACATGTAAAAGAAACAAATAAAGTTCGTATGTGGGGTGGATTTACTTGGATTAATGATGGTAAAACAGAAATTGAAAAAGCAGCAATTGAAAATGTAGAAATGAACTTATGGTCTAAAGACTGGGCTGATGGTTTAGATATGTATAACATGGGTTATAAATTAATCAATACGATTGATGACTATGGATATATGGTTCCTAACGGAAACTTAACAAGAGCTAATGCTTATGGAGACTTATTAAATATCAACAGAATTTTTGATAGTTTTGCACCAAATAGAGTATCTACAAGAAGTGGTTATGTAAGTTTACCATCAGGTGATAAACAAGTATTAGGTGCTGTATTTGCAATCTGGAGTGATAATATTGATAAACATTCTAATGGTTTAACTGAATCAGATTTATACTACAGATTCTTCGATGCTTTACCATTCTATGCAGAAAAAACATGGGCTGCAACTGGTAAAGAAAAAGGAACTGCAAATGCATTAAGTGCATTAGCAGCAAATCAAGGAGATGCTCCTAGAACAAACCCATACTATCAAGAAGATAGTATTAATGATGAATATGCAAAATATGATTTCAATAGTTTAGAAGATACTTCTAAAAATGATAGAGATTTAGTTGCAGGTACTGCAAAAGTTGAAAACGGATCATTAAAATTAGAAGGAAATAACAGTTATATTTCTACTCCTATTGATAAATTAGGAAATGGAAATGATTTATCATTTGATATTGAATTAACTCAAAAACCAGAAGCAGGACAAATTTTATTTGAAACAACTCCTGAATATGGTACACATGATATCCGTATTATGGATAATGGACAATTAGGATTTACAAGAGAATTACATGATTATTATTTTAATTATGAATTACCAGTAAATGAAAAAGTTAATATTAGAATTGTTGCTAAACAACAAGATACTTTATTATATGTAAATGGAGAATTAGTTGGTGAAGCAACAGGTAAATTCATTCATAGTGGTATGGTGAAAAAAGAAGGAATTACTCATTCTACATTTGCTTTACCATTAGAAAGAATTGGTTCTAAAACTAATGCAATTGAAGCAATTATTGACAATGTACATGTAACAAAATTACCAGATGCAACTGATGCATCTAAAGACATTGATGTAAACAACATCACTGTGACTGCAGGTAACTTTGAACCATTAAGTGGAACAAATAAAACTGAAGGAGATCCAAACTTCGTATTAGATGGTGATGCAGGAACAATCTGGCATACATTATGGGCAGGAAGTCCAAGAGCTGAACATTACTTAGAATTCACATTTGATGAAATTACAAAGATTGATGGTATGAGATTCATGCAAAGATCTGGAAATAACGGTAACGTTAAAACATTTGATTTATTTGTAAGAGAATCAGAAAATGATGAATGGACTAAAATTGTATCAAATGGTACATTAGATTCTTCTGCGTCATGGCAATTAGTATCATTTGAACCAGTTAACGCTAAACAAGTTAAATTCCAAGTATTAACTGCAAAAGATAATGGTAATGGAGTATTATTTGGTGCAGCTGCTGAAGTACGTTTCACAAAATATGTAGAAACACCAGTAGAACCTCAACCACCAGTAGATCCAGAACCACCTGTTGAAGTTAAAAACGGTTGGGAAAAAGTAGATGCAAAATGGTACTTCTTTGTTGATGACGTAGCTCAAACTGGTTGGGTTAAAGATGCAGGTAAATGGTACTTCATGGATACTGAAGGTGCTATGCAAACTGGTTGGGTAAAAGACAACAACAAATGGTATTACTTAAATACTCA
>JAZLDV010000009.1:0-19074 GCA_045614925.1 Coprobacillaceae bacterium
TCAAGGTGTTTTTATTTTATTTATTTGATGTCGATTTATGTTATAATTTTAAAAGGAGGGGATTTTTATGCTTAGTTATTGTACACATTTAAATGTGAATAGTGTGTTAGATAGAGAAAGTGTTATTCATATGTTTATAAGTTGGATTCAGGATGGATGGAATCATATGGATAATCTTGAATATGATGGATCTTTTAGTTTTGAATATAGTGTTGGATTAAAGACATTAAAAATAGAAGATTTTGATGAACAGGGGATTTTAGGACTTCAATTTATTACAAGTGAGAATAATAGAAAGATGACTTTTATTGTTGAAGTGATGTTTGATTATATTAATGAATATATAGATCTTAATTTCTATAATGAATTAGATGATGAATCTGTTTATCATGGAATTAAAGGTATCCCTAATATATTTAATACAATTTTAGAAAGTGAATATGTATTAGAAGATAATAGTATGAAGATTAGCGATAAGCCACATTATATGTCTAGAAATGAATATGATGATATGCTTAAACGTAGTTATAATTTACCTGTAGTTGTGTTAAATAAAAATTCTAAGATAAATCAGTTATGTGTAGTTAATCCTAATAAATTAGCAAATAAGTTATATGGAATTGCGCATGTTGTAGTAATCAATAAAGCAGGAGAATCACAGTTAGAAATTTTATATCCAAATACATATAAAGAAAAGATTCAAAAAGATAATGAAGCTAAAATGTTAGCAATTTGTTTTAGTGATATTATGGAATATCATTTAAGAGTGAATAATGAGTATTTAAAATATGATGATTTAGTGAATATTAAATTACAAGATCAGCATCATATGAATGAAAAAGATTCTAAAGAAACTTTATCACTGTATAAAGATGAAATTTATATTTATGAAGAAGAATTGAAAATGCTAGAAGAAGAATATAAACAATTAAATGAAGAAATGATTCTTTTAAATGATAAACAAAAATTTTTAAATAAGAAAAAAGAAGAAAGCAGTAAAGAAGCAATACTATTTACTACAAAAACAGACTATGAAGAAGATAAACAAGTTCTATATAAATTATTAAAAACAAAATATAATAACTATCTTCCCAAAACACCATTTAGAAAAATACCAGTATTAAAATCTATTTTAGGGAGTCAGGAATAATGAAATATATAAATATAAAAATAAAAATAAATATTACTGATAAAAAAGAATTTCATCATATAGTTGAATCATTTCATGATTTAACTATTCCTTACGATGATTTTGTTCATAAGTATGATTTTGGTTTTATGATTAAAGATGAAAATGTAGTGGGATATCATATAGAAGATAATACTGGTGTTTATGATTATATATATAATGAAGAAGAGTGTAGTGTTTATATAAGTGTAGATAGTAAATTTAAATATGGATATAAGAGTTTGTATAAATATTTAGTAGATAAAGGGTATTATGATGAAAATTCCATTTTTGATTTGAACTATTGTCCTTTAAATAAAGATGATTATGCATTGTTGAAGGATATGGAAGTGAATAGACCACTTATTTATTTAAGTGATCCTTATCCACATGATAATTTTATGCATAAATTAAAAGAAGAATTAGGTGAGTTGGCTTATATTATTTATGGAGATAAGTCTTTTGAAGAATTATTGTTCAATGATATTAAACTAAAAGGTAATTGTATACTATATCCAAATGGAGATAGTCATAAGATTTCCCGTTTATCAAAAGAAAGTATTGATGCATTTATAGAACGTATAGTTTATAAATTATCTTCATATACATCTAAACGTGTTTTTGCTTATCCTTATAAGATGAATCAGCTTTATCAGAAAGTTATGTATAAAATGATTTGTCATGAACGTGAATCAGGATCTGCTAATGAATTAGAACAATATATCATTGATTTAGAGAAAAAAATTAAAGATTTAAATGAAAAAATAGAAGGTATAAAAACAGATGTTTTTGTAAAAAAATGTAAGTTAGAAGCACTTGAGGAAAGATTGAATAGAAAAGATAAGAATCCTATATTGTTTAAAGGTGATATAAAAGAACATTATTATAAGGAACAAAAAGATATAGTATTAACAATTATTGAAGAAGAATTAAAGAGTGAAGGGGATGAACATATTATAGCTATTTATAAGCAAATATTAAAAGACAATCCTCTTGAAAAAGTTCGTTCTAGAATACCTTCTAATGCTAAAGATATGAATAGAGCTGAATTGTTGATGAATATTGAAGCTGCATTAAATAATGATTCTATGCCAAGAGTTATGGAGATGTTAGCTAAAAACTGTGGTTTTGAAGTTGATAAAAATGGTCATAATATGACATATTTCTTTGGTGATGATCAATGTCCTTTACTTTTTGCTTCATCACCAAGTGATGGGAATTTTGCATGGCAGATGCTTCGTATGGCTAAAAAAGTGTGCTTTTAGTTGTCGAATTTTAGGTTATTTCTAATTAAATATATAAAATTAATAAAAATACGATTATTTTACATAAAAAAGATTGATAGTGAATAAAAATTATAGTATATTTTATTTATTCTTTGTAAAAAGAGAGGGTTATATATGAAAATTGGAACAACGAAAGAATTGAAAAATCATGAATATAGAGTGGGGTTAACTCCAGATAATGTTTTAACTTATGTCAATGATGGGCATAGTGTATATGTAGAAACACATGCAGGTGAAGGTGCAGGTTTTAGTGATGATATGTATAAAGCGGCAGGTGCAATTATTTTAGAAACTGCTAAAGAAGTGTTTGATACTGTAGATATGCTTGTTAAAGTAAAAGAACCAGAAGAGTGTGAATGTGAAATGTTAAGAGAAGGACAAATCTTATACACATATTTACATTTAGCGCCTAATCCAAAGTTAACTGAATCGTTAATGAAAAAAGGTGTAAAAGCTGTAGCTTATGAAACGATTACTGATGAGCATGGAAATTTACCATGTTTACGTCCTATGAGTCAGATTGCGGGAAGATTAAGTATTCAAGAAGGTGCGAAATACTTAGAAAAAAGCTTTGGTGGTAGAGGTGTTTTATTAGGTGGTGTACCAGGTGTAGAACGTGGTAAGATTGTGATTATTGGTGGAGGTATTGCAGGAACTTATGCTGCAAAAGCAGCAGTAGGGATTGATGCACAAGTAACTTTATTAGATATTGATTTAAATCGTTTATCTTATTTAGAAGATATTTTTGGAGCGTCAGTAACAACTTTATATAGTACTGAAGCAAATATTACAAAATGCTTAAAAGAAGCAGATTTAGTTATTGGTTCTGTATTAATTCCTGGTGGAAGAACACCAAAATTAGTAAGAAAAGAACATTTAAAATTAATGAAACCTGGGGCTGTAATTGTTGATATTGCGATTGACCAAGGTGGATGTTGTGAAACTTCAAGAGTAACAACACATGCAAATCCTGTTTATATTGAAGATGAAGTTGTACATTATTGTGTAGGAAATATGCCTGGTGCAGTTCCTCATACGTCAACAATTGCTTTATCTAATGCAACTTTAAAATATGGAAGAATGATTGCGAAATATGGTTTAGAAAAAGCAGTGAAAAAAGATAAAGGATTAGCAGAAGGTGTAAATATTTATGCACATAAATGTGTAAATCAGAATGTTGCTGAAAGTTTAGATTTAGAATATACAGATTTAAATGAATTAATTTAATAAAAATAACTCTTTAGTTTATGTGACTAAAGAGTTTTTTTATTTTCTATAAATAAATAGTATAGTGATATGAGTTGTAGTATAATGAAATAAAGGGTGGTGGTTATATGTTTGATGTCTATAACAATTCATTTTTTACGTTTTTCCCTTCTATTTTTTTTATAATGTTTGTATCTATATTTGTTTTATTTATAGTTACTTTTTGTTAACTATAGTAAGAAATACAAAGCAATGGAATAAGAATAATCATTCTCCTAAAATAAGTGTAGAAGCAAGGGTTGTAGCTAAAAGAACTGCAGTAGATTCATATCGTCGTCACCATCATGATAGAATGGATTCTTTTTCACATTCGACAAGTTATTATGTGACTTTTGAGTTTGAAAGTAAAGATCGTAGTGAGTTTTTAGTGAGTGGAAATGATTATGGGATGTTAGCAGAAGGTGATTTTGGTAAATTAACATTTCAAGGAACTCGTTATCTTGGATTTGAAAGAAAATATTAAAGCAGGTGATTAGTATGAAAAAGATAATATTGTTTGGGTTGTGTATTTTTGCTGTAATTGGATGTAGTTCTAAAGGCGAAAATGTAGAAACGTTGAATGTAAAAGAATATCTTCATCAGGATACTGATAGATTTGAGATTCTTGATGTGGATGATGAATACATGTATTTAAATACATATGAACAAAAATATGGTCTGTTGTATGATAGTAAGAGTATACTTGTTTTAAACCATGATGGAGAACTTGTTAAGAGTTATAATATGGATAAAGAAGAAAGAGTTTTAGATTTTATTATCTTTAATGATATTGCTTATTATATGACTTTAGTTAAGGTTGATAATGAATATGTAATAGAGTTAAATAAGATAATGAATGATAATACAGTATCTTTAAATAAATGGATATTAAAAGATCCTTACAATTATCCTACATTCCATCTGACAAATGAAAGAGTATTTTATAGAGTTGATGATTTCTTATATTCATTAGATAGTATTACGCCTGTTATGGATGATGAAGTTCACTGGTTATTTGGTCTAGAAGAACCACATAAGAAATCTATAGGATATAAAGTATTAAATGAAGAAGGAATGTATGATGTTTATGAATCGAGTAATGAAGAAGAACCAATTTTTTCACATCAGTATATTGGTGAATTCTATATAGATGACAATCATATTATATTTAATTCTAGAAATAGTTTTAAATTGTATTCATATGATATGACGACTCAAAAGATTGAATGTATCTGTGATGAAGAAACTGATAGTTTTAAAGTAGGTCATAATTATATTGGTGTAAGTACAGAAAAAGAAATTATTATTTATGATAAACAAACTTATAAAGTTGTTTCTACAATTGATAAAAATAAATATAATATTGACCCTATTGAATATATTTATGTTATTGTAGATGATTTCTATATTGTATCTAAAGATAATAATGTTGTTAGAATAAAAGTAAAGTAATATCACTTTACTTTTTTCATATAATATAAAGGAGGAATAGAAAATGAAAGTTATACTTATAAACGGAAGTCCACATGCATCAGGATGTACACATAGAGCATTAAAAGAAATAGAGAATGTTTTAAATAGTTATGATATTGAAACAGAAATGATTCAGGTAGGTCATTTAGCATTAAGAGGATGTATTGCCTGTGGGAAGTGCAGAGAATTAAAACAATGTGTATTTGATGATGAAGTGAATAGAGTAGCTAAAAAATTAGAAGAAAGTGATGGTATGGTTGTAGGATCACCAGTATATTATTCAAGTCCTAATGGAACTTTATTATCCTTTTTAGATCGTTTATTTTACAGCAGTGCTTTAACTGATAAGAGAATGAAAGTAGGAGCTTCTATTGTGAGTGCCAGACGTGCAGGAACAACAGCGTCTTTTGATGTATTAAATAAATATTTTAGTATTTCTAATATGCCAATAGTGACAAGTCAATATTGGAATAATGTTCATGGAAATACAGAAGAGCAAGTTGAATGTGATTTAGAAGGTTTACAGACTATGAGAACATTAGCTCATAATATGGCTTTTTTGATGAAGTCTATTCAATTAGGTAAGGAAGTTTATGGATTACCTGAAAAAGAAAGAAAAATCGCAACAAATTATATTCGATAAATTGTTGACATTTAAGCAATATCCATGTATAAATTATATTTAGTTAGCAGTGACTAACCTGTCACTGCTATTTTTAAACTAAAGAGTTAGTTAATGCTAACTAGAAAGGATGGCTTTGAATATGAGAAAAATATTTTGGATTATACTTGGATTAGTAGGGTTAGGATTAGGATGTATAGGTGCTGTTTTGCCTATGGTTCCTACAGTTCCATTCTTGCTGCTTGCTGCAATGAGTTTTGCAAAAGGATCTTATAAGCTTCATGTCTGGTTTATACATACGAATTTGTATAAAAATAATCTGGAAACGTATGTGAAAGGACAGGGCATGAGTATAAAAACAAAGAGAAAAGTTATGACTATGGTCAGTATTCTAATGTCCTTTGGATTTTTTATGATGTTAAAAAAAGAGATTTATATTCCTTGTGTTATATTGTTAGGAGTTTGGCTATTTCATATTGTTTATTTTACATTTATCGTCAAAACTTATAATGATTAAATGATGCCCATGATTATATCATGGGTTTTATTCTCTTTTTTTTATGTTATAATGATTATGTTTTTAAGGAGGATAATATGGGTATTATTAAGACAAGAAAGATTGTTCAAGGAGCAATGATTGCTGGTATATTTGGTTTATTATCGTTAATAAATACTTATACTGGAGAGATGTTTGATATATTTATTGGATATGCAATGGTTATTGGTCTTGTATGGTATGGATATCAGTATGATTTAAAAGATAATATTATTTGTGCAATAGCATGCATGATTATTGTAGCGATGGTTTCAACACCTTATATGATGGTTGTTGCATTGACTTCGTGCTTAAATGGGATTGCTGTGAGTGAAATGATTAAAAGAAAAGCGAGTCTGTTACAGATTTTTGGTGTTGTGTGGCTTGTATGTTTTTTTAATAATTTTCTAATTTATGAAGTATTAAGTGGATTGTTAGGAATGGATTTAGTAAAAGAGATGACAGCAGGATATAATATGCTTGTTGCTTCTTATCCTACGATTGCTCAATCATTTCCTTTAGAAGCAATTATCTCTATGATTCCTATGACAGTATTATTGATTTCTGCTTTAGAAATGTATGTGATTGTTATGTTTTTAAGTTTGGCATCTAATAGACTTAAATTTCCTTTTCCTAAAAAGGTTCATATTGTGAATTTTAGAATGAGTAGAAAATGGGGATATATTGTTGCTGCATGGATGTTTATAGGATATGGACTAACTATGGTTCCTGATTTAGATCCTATTTATGGTCAATATGTTTATTTTTTAAGTTATATGGCTTATGTAGTACAAGGTGTTTCTACGATTAGTTTTTTTGGTATTGTTTATAATAAGAGATGGCTTATTATAGTAGGAATTTTAACTGCATTTATAGGAACGATAAATTCAATTCATACAATATTAGGTATGATTGATATATTTAGTGATTTAAGAAAGAATATATTGTATAATAAACAATAATATGTGAAAGGAGGTTCATTATGGAAAAAAGATTGAGTAGAATAAGAACATTGCTTTGTATTACATTGGTTTTAGAAGTTATTATTTTATTTATTATTCATCTTTTGTTTGAATCACCTTTAATTTTTAAATTATTAATATATGCTTTAATTAAGAATGTAATCTTAATTGGAGGATTAATAGTTTTATCTTATATTATTGAAAGAAATAATTTGTCTGTTAGTGAAGCAGTCAATGAAGATTATAATAATGTATTGATGTTTGGTGGAATAGGTTTGATACATTATGATGGAAATAGAAATGTGGTATGGACAAGTGATTTGTTTAAGGAATTAAATATAAATATTATAGGAGTCAAATTATTAGAGTGGCAACCACAGTTAAATTCATTGTTTGAAGATGAAGATATTAAAGTGATTGATATTAAAGGTAAGAAGTTTGAAGCTTATAATAGTGATGAATCTAAATTAATTTATTTAAAAGATGTTACTCATCATTTATCTTTAAAACAGGATTATTTAGATCAGCAGCTTGTTATGGCTTATATTACAATAGATAACTATGAAGAAACATTAGAAAGTGTTGATGAATTTAAAGCAACGACATTACAATCTAAATCAAGTAAGATTATATCAGAATGGGCAAATGAAAATGGTATTATCTTAAAAAGATATAAGAATGGTGGATATATTGCTTTATTTAATGAAAGAGTTTATAGAAAACAGATAGAAAATAAATTTTCTTTATTAGATACATTTAAAAAGATGTCTAAAGAAGAAGATGAAGTATTAACGTTAAGTATTGGTATTGGAAGAGATTCTAGAATTTTAAAAGAATTAGATGAAATGGCAGCTGCTGCTTTAGCTTTAACTTATTCAAGAGGTGGAGATCAGGTAGCTGTGAAATCTGGTGATGATAGTGTTCGTTATTTTGGTGGAACAAGTGATACTTCTGAAAAGAGCAGTAAGATCAGAAGTAGAGTATTTGCTCAATCATTATCAGGTCTTATTAGAAATTCTAGTAATGTATTAGTTATGGGTCATAAGTTTTCTGATCTTGATTCACTAGGTGCATCTATTGGTGTTTCTAGAATTGCTCAGGCTTATGGAAAAGATACTCATATCATTATTGATTATGATTCTATTGAAGAAAAGACAAAGAGTGTTGTTAAAGAATTAAAGTCTATGAGTAGAAATAAAACGTTATTTATGACTTATAGTGATTGTTTAGAAACGATTAACAGAAATACTTTATTGATTGTCGTAGACAATCATAAAGCAAGTTTGGCTATCGCAAGTTCACTGTTGGATAAAGTCAGAAATAAGGTCATTATTGATCATCATAGAAGAGGAGAAGAATTTATCAATGCTCCAGTTTTAACATATTTAGAACCTTCTGCATCAAGTACAGTTGAATTAATAGTAGAAATATGTGAATATCAGAGTGCTGATATTGATATAGATGAAATGGATGCAACTATCATGTATGCAGGTATGGTTGTAGATACAAATAACTTTAAGCAAAGAGTGGGTGTAAGAACATTCCAGTCTGCGGCTAGTCTTAGAGATTATCAGGCTGATGTAAATAAAGCAATTGAATATTTAGAAGATTCATTTGATGAAACAATCAGTCGTATAAGTATTACTAGATCTGCTTATCGTTTTAAAAATAATATTCTGATTGCGATTGGTCATAAAGATGAAGAATATACAAGAGCATTGCTTGCTAAAGCAGGGAATTCTTTACTTGAAATTAGTGGGATCAAAGCAACATTTGTTATTGGAAGAACAGGTAAAAATACGATTAGTGTTAGTGCAAGAAGTGGTAAAGATATTAATGTTCAGGTGATTATGGAAAATATTGGTGGTGGTGGTCATTTTAGTATTGCTGCTGCACAGTTTGAAAATAAGAGTTTAGAACAGGTAAGAGATTTATTAGAAGAACAAATTATTAAATATTTAGAAGATAGAGGTGTTTAGAATGAAAGTGATTTTATTACAGGATGTTAAAAAAGTAGGAAAAAAAGGAGATATTGTTAATGTTGCTGATGGTTATGGGCAAAACTTTTTAATTAAAAATAAGTTAGCTGTTTTAGCAACTGAAACAGGTAAAAATATTGTTGCACAAGATAAAGAAAATCAAAGATTACAAGATTTAGAAAATAAGAAGAAAGCAGAAGAATTAAAAGCAGTATTAGAAGGATTAACTTTAGAATTCTATCTTTCTTCAGGTAAAGATGGAAGAACTTTTGGAAGTGTATCAACTAAAAATATTGTTGAAGAATTAGCAAAAAAACATGATATTAAAATTGATAAAAGAAAATTTATTAATGCAAGACCTATTCAATCTTTAGGATATACTCAATTAAAGATTGAATTATATAAAGATGTTATTGCGACAATTAAAGTTCATTTACAAGAAAAATAGGAGGACTAGATTATGGCTAAAGAATATCCACATGATTTAGAAGCGGAACGTTCTTTACTAGGTGCTATGCTTATTTCTAAAGCGGTGTGTAATGAAGTCTTATCTACTGCAACAGGAAATGATTTTTATTTAGATAGTCATCGTATTCTTTTTGATACAATGCATGAAGTAAGTCGTAAAAATATGCCTATTGATGTAACTACAATTACATCTAGTCTTATGGATAAGAAGTTGTTAGATAAAGTAGGAGGAGTAGAATATTTGCTTAGATTAAGTGAATCTGTTCCTACGACTGCACATAGTGAGTATTATTTAAGAATTTTAACTGAAAAGTCATTGCTAAGAAGATTGATAGATCAATCTAAAGTTATTATCGAAAGAGCAAGTGATGATGTAGATAATTTAGATGATTTTATTAGTACTGTAGAAAAAGATTTTTTAGGTGTAACTAGAGATCGTAATGCAGGAGAATTTAGAAATGTTAAAGATGTTATTTCAAGTGTTACAGATCGTTTAAATAAATTACAGGCAAGTGATGGAATGATTTCTGGTGTTAAAACTGGTTATTATGATTTAGATAAAGTCACTTCAGGTTTCCAAAAAGGGGATCTGATTATCTTAGCAGCAAGACCATCAGTAGGAAAAACTGCTTTTGCATTAAATGTGGCTTATAATGTTTCACATAAATCAGAAGAAGCAGTTGCGGTATTTTCGCTAGAAATGCCTGCTGAACAGTTAATTACACGTATTATCTGTTCGGCTGGAAGTTTAAATGCGGAAACATTAAGATCGGGTTCAGTATTAAAAGATAATGCAACACGTTATTATGCTGCTGCAGAAAAAGTATCAGAATGTAATTTATATATTGATGATACACCAGGTATTCGTATTGGAGAAATTGCAGCAAAATGCAGAAGATTAAAACAGGAACATGGATTAAAGATGATCATTATCGATTATCTTCAGCTGATATCAGGACCTGCAAATAGTAGAGAGTCAAGACAACAGGAAGTATCAGATATTTCAAGACAATTAAAGATGTTAGCAAGGGAATGTGAAGTTCCAGTTATTGCATTAAGTCAGTTATCACGTTCGATTGAAAAACGTGAAAGTAAAAGACCTGTACTTTCTGACTTAAGAGAATCAGGTGCGATTGAACAGGATGCAGATATCGTTGCATTTATTCATCGTGAAGATTATCAGGATAAAAATAAGGAAGCACAGACTCAAGGAGCAACTGATATTATTTTAGCAAAACATCGTAATGGTGCTTTGGCAGATATCAGACTTGTATTCCTTAAACAATATAGTAAGTTTGCAAATCCAGCGAGAGATTCTCAGCAAATTAATCCTTTAGAAGGAGTAAAAGATTTAAGAGCATAAGAGTGAATTATATTCACTCTTATTTATTAGGAGGACAAAATGTATAATCAATATAAAGATGGTTGGTTAGAAGTAATCAGTGGATGTATGTTTGCAGGAAAGAGTGAAGAATTAATTAGACGTATACATGTTTTATCTTTTGCGAAAAAGAAAATCATGGTATTTAAGCCTTCTATTGATACACGATATTCTAAAGAAGAAATAGTGACACATAATGGAAAAAAGATTCCATGTATTGTGATAGAAAATGCAAAACAGTTATTAAAACATGTTGATAATGATGTTGATGTCGTTGCGATTGATGAAGTTCAGTTCTTTGATAAAAATATTATAGATGTCTGTGATTATCTTGCAGATAAAGGCAAACGTGTTATTGTTGCAGGATTAGATCAGGATTTTAGAGGAGAACCTTTTGGCGTAATGTCTGAACTTCTAACAAGAGCAGAATTTGTCACAAAACTAACTGCAGTTTGTGCGAAATGTGGTGCACCCGCAACACGTACGCAAAGATTAGTGAATAATGAACCTGCATCCTATGATGATCCTATTGTGATGATAGGAGCAAGTGAACATTATGAACCTAGATGTCGTCATTGCCATGAAATATTATCTAAACCTAAAAAAATAGATTAGTTCATTTTCAATACATATTTCTATATTATTATAATAGTGTCGAAAGACAACGATAGTATTGATTCCCCTCAAATCTATCATATATCCCTAAGAAGAGATGCTTCCCCAAAGCATCTCTTTTCTTTATTTATTTCATGAAAGAAATAAAAAATATAAATTTTTTTCTAAAAAAATTAAATATAAATAAAAAGTTCACATTGAATTCATATTGACATTTTATATTATAGATGTAGTAAAGATAATATTTTTCTCCCTCTAAAAAAATATTTGTGTGAAGATAAAAGAATCGGAGTCATCCGATTCTTTTTTTTGTTATAATTAAGAAGGGTGATTCAAATGAAAAATATATTATTTGATTTAGATGGGACTTTAACAGATCCGTTTATTGGAATCTGTAGTTCTGTAAAATATAGTTTAAATAAAGTAGGAATAGAAGTTGAGAGTTTAGAAGTGTTAAAGCCTTTTATTGGACCGCCTTTATTAAATTCTTTTAAAGAGTTTTATGGGATGAATGATGAAGAAGCAAATAAAGCAATTGAAAGGTTTAGGGAGTATTTTTCAAAAACAGGTATATTTGAAAATGAATTATATGAAGGTATGGATACATGTTTAGAGACATTAAAAAATAATGGTTTTAATCTTTATATATGTACAAGTAAGCCAGAAGTATTTGCTAAAGAGATAGTTAAACATTTTCATATTGATAAATATTTTGATGGAATATATGGAAGTACATTAGAAAATACAAGAACATTAAAATCAGAAGTTATACAATATTGTCTTGATGAAGCAAATATAGATGCATCAGCATGTATCATGGTAGGAGACCGTAAACATGATGTAATTGGAGCTCATGCACATCATATTCCTTGTGTTGGTGTTTTATATGGTTATGGAAGTCAAGAAGAATTTGAGGCATGCGATTGTGATTATATTGTTTTGGATAGAGAAGAATTAACAGAGAAATTATTGAGTATGGACAAATAATGACATATTCTAAATAGTTATCATAATAAAATAGATTCGAAAACACAACAAAGTTTGCTATGCGTAAACCTTGGATTTTATTCTATAATATGGTAATCTAAATATAAGGTCTATTATAGAAGATGGAGGATCTGTTATGAGAGAGAATATGAAATATGATACAAATATATATCAATTAAGAGAAACAGTGTTAAGAAGAATGTTACAGATTGCAAATGAAAGACGATACAGTGATGAAAATGGTATAGTTTTTTATGGTGATTCTATAATGGAATATTTTGATTTGTATACACATCTAGGTACAACAATCCCTATGCATAATTGTGGTATTGCTGGTGCAAGTACTTCAATTATGATGAATTTTATAGATGAAGCAGTTATTAAATATAAACCTAGACAAGTGTTTTTGATGGCAGGAACAAATGATTTAGGGAATACTGAAATGGCTAGTCCTAGAGATATTGCATTAAATATGAAAGAAATGTGTGAGGTTATACATTATAATCTTCCAGATTGTCGTATTGTATTGTGTAGTCCTATTCCCTGTGTTGAATCAATACATGGTTATAGAAATTTAAAAATGGGACTTAGAAGTAATGAAATATTAAGAATGATTGAAAATGAATATAAAAGAATGATTCCTTATGATTATGTACAATTTGTTAATCTGTTTGATTGTTTATATTTAGAAAATGGACAATTAAATGAAACATATTATGTTGATGGTTTACATATAGATGAAGACGGATATCATAAGATTGCTAAAGTTATACAGCCATATCTTTTAAAGTAGGAGGATTTATGCAAAGATATTGTGAAATACCAACAAAAAAAGGTGTAATGAGAGGATTTTTTCATATACCTCAAAGAGATAAATTTCCTGTATGTCTTATATTTCATGGCTTTACTGGAAATAAAACAGGGACTAAGTTCTCTTATGTTTCTTTAGCAAGACTTTTAGAAGCAAGTGGTATAGGTACATTAAGAATGGATTTTTTAGGAAGTGGAGAATCTGATCTTTGTTTTAAGGATATGACATTTGATGATGAATTATCTTGTGCAAGAATACTTTTAGAAGAAATGAAGAAAATGGATAATGTGAGTGATATTTATGTTTTAGGACATTCGATGGGTGGAGCTATTGCAAGTGAACTTGCTAAAATATATCCTAATGATATTAAAAAGATGGTTTTATGGGCACCTGCATTTAATTTGCCTGATGCATTGATGTATCTTACAGGTACTACAAAAAAACAGGATTATTATGATCATGGTGGTTTTGAGATTTCTCATGATTTTGTAGAAGATATACTAAGTAGAGATTTTTATAAAAATCTTGATATTTATAAAAATGAATTATTAGTTATTCATGGTACAAAAGATGTGACTGTACCTTATAAGATAAGTGAAAGATATCTAAAATGTTTTCATAATGTAGAGTTTTATAGTATAGAAGAAGGAACACATAATTTTGATAGTGTAAAACATATAAAAGAAGTTTTAAAATTAAGTTATGAATTTTTAGTTAAGTAGATATATAAGATAAATCTTTTGATTGGATTAACCAATCAAAGGATTTTTTATTTCAGCTGATTATGCGTATTAGGTGGCTGATAGGTTATCTGCGTATACTTTAAAATGTAAACGTGGGATTATAAAATGATTAATAAACAAATGCTTATAGGTTTACATCGATTAATATAGAGGTAATAGGATGTGTTGTTGTTAAATATTATTCTAAGTATATGAAGAGTATTATAATATTTGTATTAGGATTTTTAGTTTTGTTCATTATAGATTATATTTTGAAAAGATTTTTAGAAAAATAATATATGTGGTGGGATATTAAAATATGATATCCCACCTTTTTTTAATATAAATAAATATTCAAAAAAAGTAAGCGGTTTACTTCTTTTTTTATCGATTTTATCATGATATTTTATTGAAATTTGATATTGTTGTGATATAATCTATGAGCATAAAAAGGGAGCGAAAAATCATGAATAACATTAGAAATATAGCGATTATTGCGCACGTTGACCATGGTAAAACAACATTGGTTGACCAATTATTAAAATTATCAGGAACATTAAAAGAAAATGAACAGATTGCTGATAGAGTTATGGATAGTAATAGTATTGAAAGGGAAAGAGGTATTACTATTTTAGCTAAAAATACAGCAATTAATTATAAAGATTATAGAATTAATATTATGGATACTCCAGGCCATGCAGACTTCGGTGGGGAAGTAGAACGTATTATGAACATGGTTGATGGTGTATTATTAGTTGTTGATGCATATGAAGGGACTATGCCTCAAACTCGATTTGTTTTAAAGAAAGCATTAGAAGCAAAAGTAAAACCTATCGTAGTTATTAATAAAGTAGATAGACCAGTTGTAAGAATTGAAGAAGTAATGGATGAAGTTCTAGAATTATTTATGGAATTAGGTGCAGATGATGAACAGTTAGAATTCCCAACTGTATTTGTTTCTGCATTAATGGGAACATCAAGTTTAGATTCTGATATTTCTACACAAGTAAACAATATGGATTGTTTATTTGATATGGTTATTGAACATATTCCTGCCCCAGAGGTAGATGTTGAAGGTGGTTTACAATTCCAGCCAGCATTATTAGATTATAATGATTATGTAGGACGTATTGGAATTGGACGTATTCAAAGAGGAAAAATGAAAGTAAATGAATCTGTTGTTTGTTTAAGAGCAGATGGAACAAAATCACAATTTAGAATTCAAAAATTATTTGGATTTATTGGTTTAAATAGAATTGAAGTTCAAGAAGCAAAAGCAGGAGATATTGTTGCGATTGCTGGTTTAGCTGATATTGGAGTAGGTGAAACTGTATGTAACTTAGGAAATGAAGAAGCATTACCATTACTTAGAGTAGATGAACCTACAATTCAAATGGTATTTGGTACAAATACTTCTCCTTTTGCAGGGAAAGATGGTAAATTTGTAACTGCAAGTAAGATTGAAGATCGTTTATTTAAAGAAACAAATAGAGATGTGTCTTTAAAAATTGAAAGAATTGCAAATAGTGAAGAATGGATTGTTTCAGGACGTGGAGAATTACATTTATCTATTCTTATTGAAAATATGAGAAGAGAAGGTTATGAATTACAAGTTTCTAAACCTAAAGTTATTATTAAAGAAATTGATGGTGTGAAATGTGAACCATATGAAGAAGTATTTATTGAAGCACCTGATGAATGTATTGGAAGTGTTATTGAATCTTTAGGATATAGAAGAGGATCATTAGAAAATATGGAATCTGATAATGGTATGACTAAAGTTCATTATATTATTCCATCACGTGGATTAATTGGATTTATGACTAACTTCTTAACTATGACTAAAGGTTATGGTATTATTAACCATTCTTATTTAGAATATAGACCAATGGAAGGTGAATCTGTTGGTGAAAGACAATTAGGTGTATTAGTATCTATTGATGCAGGACAATCTACTGCTTATGCATTAGGTGGAGTAGAAGATCGTGGTGTTATGTTTATTGCTCCAGGTGTAGAAGTATATGAAGGAATGATTGTTGGAGAACATAGTAGAGATAATGACTTAGTTGTTAATGTAACAAAAGGAAAACAATTAACAAATACACGTTCTTCTTCTAAAGATTCAACAGTTGTATTAAAGAAACCAAGAGCATTTAACTTAGAAACATGCTTAGATTATATTAATGATGATGAGTTAGTAGAAGTAACTCCAAATCATATTCGTTTAAGAAAACGTTTATTAACTGAAAACGAAAGAAGAAAAGCTTATTCATTAAAAATGAAAGGATAATATTATCCTTTCAAAAAAAGTATGAAAAAAAGTAATAAAATTGATTAAAAATTAAAAAAATGATTTGCCTTTAGTGTTGAATAGTGATATATTGATTCACGTATCGTAAAAAAGGTAGTAATTAACAATAAAAATGGGAGGATACATAAATGAAAACTAAATTACAAGTTCAATATAACAATAAAAATGTAGAAACTAATGAATTAGAAAAATTAGTAAAAGAAGAATTAAAAGCTCAAGGTGTTAAAATGAACACTATTGAAACTTTAGAAATCTACTTCAAACCAGAAGATTCTTCAGTATACTATGTAGCAACAACTAAAACTGAAGAAGTTATTGGAAATACTGAACCATTAACAGTTGAATAAAAACATAAAAATCCGTACATAATGTACGGATTTTTTATTTTATAATGTGAATTCTTGATGCATCTTTATCTTTAGAGATTTTACAATCATCTGCATATCCTAGTGACATACATCCTACGACAATATGATCTTCAGGAATACCAAAAGAAGATAAGATAGCTCTTACTTTAGTAGCGTTTTGTGTATCTCTTAATTGATTAATCCAGCAAGATCCAATGTTTAAAGATGTTGCGGCTAAAAACATATTTTCTAAAATACAGCTTCCATCTTCTATTCTTCTTGTATAATCTTTTGGACCACTGACTAATACTAGCATTGGACTATTATATGCACAGTGGTAATCATCAGGTTTATTTAATCCTTGAGAGTTCATTTCTAGTTTAATTTCATGTGCTAATCTATCTACATCTTCTTTTTTTGTAAGAGCATAGATGTGACATAGTTTTGAATTTAATGCTGTAGGAGCAAACAAGCCAGCCTGTAATATTAGGTTTAAATCGTCTTCGTTGATAGGGACCTGTTTGTATTTTCGACAGCTATAACGTTTTGATATAGTTAGTAATGTATTATTCATTGATATCACCTCAAATATATTATATTATTAATAAATGGAAAATCAATGAATAGTTCATATGATTATGTTATACTAAGGGTGAAGTGGAGGTTGATTTTATGAAAAAATTATTCTTTATGCTTGCACTTACTTTACTTGTAAGTGGATGTCAGTTTGCAAAAGATGAAAATACTTTTATGTTAACAAAAGATCAGAGTGTCTATGCTTTATATGATACTAAAGGAGATGACAAGACTGATTTTAAATATAAAGAGTTTGAGAAGATTGATGGTGTAGGATATCTTGTCACTGATAAAGATGGTCAAAGAGGTCTTATTTCTCTTCATGGAAAAGATATTATTCCTTGTGGAGAGTATGAAACAATAGAGAGAGTAGGATCATTATTTTACGGAACAAAAAAAGTTGAAGAAGGCGAAGAAAAACAACCAGATATCTTATTTGAAGTAAAGCTTTTTAATAGAGCGAATGGGGCTTGTGCTATTACTGTAAGTGGTGATGTTAAGGGAACATTTGTGGTAAAAGCAGGAGATCAAAGTGATAGTCTAGAAAAGAAATCTTTTAATAAAAGTGTATCGACAATTTTAGGTACAGGTGCAGGAACACATGATGTAAAGATTGTTGGTAAAAATGTGTCTGATAAAGATGGAAATAAAACAAAAGAGATTGTTTTAACTGGTAAAATTAAAGTAACTAAAAAAGGTAAACAGACAACATCTTATTTAAGAACTGTAAAAGAAAAAACAAAAGAAGAATTAGAATTAGAAAAATATTGTGATAGTAATTTATATGTACTAAATAATGAAGGAAAAGTGTTATATAGTGCAAGTGAAGAGTTAAGAATTAAAAATGAAGGTTTACCTATTATTAAGAAAGCAGACCAATATATTGTTTTAGATCAAAATGGTGAAGAATTATATAATGGTCAGGAAAGTGTTAAATACGCACATTGTTATGGTAATGTTTCATTATTAGGATTAAATGATAAAGGTTATATTTATTATACAGATCTAGAAGATGGAAAAACTAAGAAAGAATTAGAAGTTGAATACAATGGACAATTAGAATTTAAAATGTGTACTTCGCGTTATGCTGTATTATATGATAATGTAGGAAAGAAAGTTATTGTAGCAGATATGTTAAAACATACGACAATGCTTTTAGCATTAACTATTGATCATGCTTATTTAGATGATGCAAATAATATTATTATTGAATCAAATGGAAATAAGTATACATATGATCCAAATAATGTTTCATTAGTTAAAATTGGAAGTTTTTATCAAAATGGAACATTATATGCATTGAAAAATGAAAGTGTTTATGGACCACATTATTTATATAAAGGATCTGAGTTAAGTGCAGAATTACAAAATTGTCAGTTATATCCTGCTGCTAAATTAATTTATTCAGAAATCTTCCCTGTTTATGTGCAAGATGAAGGATATACATATTACAATTTTGAAGGTGTTAATGTTATTAAAGAAATTTATAAAGAAGCATCTCCATTTGATGAATGTATGAGTGCAGTTGTAAAAACAAATGATGCAGGATATTCATTAATTAATGAAAAAGGAGAAGTAGTAACATC
>JAZLDV010000010.1:0-3049 GCA_045614925.1 Coprobacillaceae bacterium
TTGAATGGATCAACGAAGATCACAATGATGTAACAGAAGAATTATATACATACTTAAGACCATTAATTCAAGGTGAAGTTAACTTACAATACGAAAATGGTATTCCTGCTTACATGAATGTAGATCATTTAAAATAAAAAAATAAAGATGTATCGCCCGATACATCTTTTTTATTTTAATTCCATTCTGACATCACAAAAGTTTTTTACATCTTTTACATTTTTATGTTCACCAATCACTTTTTCCATCCAAACTATATGATACCATCTATTAAACTTAAATCCACAATTATGAAATTCACCTACATTTTTATAACCTAATTTCTCATGAAAATAAACACTTGATTTATCAAGAGTCTCATCAATTTCGTTAGGGTATGCGATACATGCATAAAGATTAGTAATATTACATAAAGCCAAAGCCTTTTCTAATGCCTCATACAATTTCTTTCCTATGCCTGCTTTTCTATAATCTTTATGAACATAAATGCTAGTTTCTACACTATGATCAAAGGCTTTTCTTCCTTTTAGTGGAGTCGCATAAGCATAGCCAATGACTGTATTATTATATTCATAAACTAAAAAAGGATATTTCATTATTATATTGTCAATTCTAGATTTAAATTCATCATACATTGGAGCATCATATTCAAATGTGATTGCTGTATTTTCAACATAATATTGATATATTTCAACAATGTCATTTATATCTTTGTCTTCAATAATTCTTATCATGAATACCTCTAGTAAAAAACTACATCATAAGATGTAGTTTAATTTTTATTTTTTAAATGTCTTTTTAAAAGCATCAAAGATAGATTTAGAAGAACTTGCAGTTCTTAACTTAGTATATAGTTCTTTTTCTTCTTTAGAAAGTTTAGTTGGAATTTTAACCTCAATTTTAACAAATTGATCTCCATAAACTTCACTTCTTAAATCTTTAACACCTTTACCTTTTAATCTTAAGATAGCTCCTGGTTGAGTACCTTCAGGAATTTTTATACTTACATCACCTTGAACAGTAGGCACATCAACTTCACAACCTAATGTCGCATCAACAACAGATACCGGAATAGTGACATGAATGTTTTTTCCATCTCTTACAAAGTGTGGATGGTTCTTTACAATAATTTCTACATATAAATCACCATTCACTCCACCATTACTTCCTCTATATCCTCTTCCTTGAACACGTAATTGCTGATGAGTATTAATACCTGCAGGTATGTTCAATTCTACAGTTACACGTTTATTACTATATCCTTGTCCATGACAATGAGGACATTTTTCTTTTATAATTTTACCAGTACCATTACAATCTGGACATGTAGTCGTATTTACAAACGTACCAAAAGCTGTTCTTTGTTGCATACGTACACTTCCTGTACCACCACATTTAGAACATGTAGTTACATCATTAGAAGATTTTGCACCAGTACCATTACAATGAGGACATTGTTCATCAAAATTAATTTTAATTTCTGTTTTCTTACCGTTAACAGCATCCATAAAATCAATTTCTAATTGCATAAAACGATCTTCTCCACGAATAGGACCTGTTCTACGTTGTGAACGTGTACTTCCTCCACCAAAGAATGATCCAAAAATATCTCCTAAATCAATATCATCGAATCCACCTTGGAAGCCACCAAATCCGCCAAAGCCACCGCCAAATCCTCCTGCACCTTGTTCAAATGCAGCATGACCCATACGGTCATATGCAGCTCTTTTATCTGCATCAAATAAAACTTCATATGCTTCCTGTACTTCTTTAAATTTTTCTTCAGCATCTGGTTCTTTATTTATATCAGGGTGATATTTTTTTGCTAATTTACGATATGCACGTTTGATTTCATCATTCGTTGCACTTTTCTCAACACCAAGCACTTCATAATAATCTCTTTTACTTGCCATGTTTTACACCTCTACTAGATAAAACCAAGGCGGCAAGGCCTTGGTTTTAATTATTTATTAGTTCTTTTCAGTAAAATCAGCATCTACGAAATCATCATTTGCAGATGATGTAGTGTTACCACCTTGATTTTGTTGTTGCTGATATTGATATGCAGCCATTTGTTGAGCCATTTGTTCTAATTCGTTCATTTTAGCTTCTAATGTAGCCATATCATTGTTGTTTAAAGCTGTTTTTAATTCATCTCTTAAAGCAATAGCTTGATTTTTAGAATTTTCATCAATTTTATCAGCTTGTTCATTTAATGCTTTATCAATTTCGTTAATCATTTGTTCAGCTTTATTTCTTGTTTCGATATCTTTACGTTTCTTTTCATCTTCAGCTTTATTCATTTCAGCTTCTTTTACCATTCTATCGATTTCTTCATCACTTAAACCATTAGAGTTTTGAATAGTGATTGATTGTTCTTTTTGAGTTTTCATATCTTTCGCTTTAACGTTTACAATACCGTTAACATCAATATTGAAAGTTACTTCAATTTGAGGAATTCCTCTAGGTGCTGGTTCAATACCGTCTAATTTAAATAAACCTAATTGTTTATTATCTCTAGCCATTGATCTTTCACCTTGTAATACATTAATATCTACAGCTGGCTGATTATCTGCAGCAGTAGAGAAGATTTGTGATTTAGTAGTAGGAATTGTTGTATTTCTTTCGATTAATACAGTCATAACTCCACCCATTGTTTCAATACCTAATGATAATGGTGTTACGTCTAATAATACGATATCTTTAACATCTCCTGCAATAACTCCACCTTGAATTGCTGCACCCATAGAAACAACTTCATCAGGATTTACTGATTTATTAGGTTCTTTTCCTAATAATCTTTTTACAGATTCTTGAACTGCAACAATACGAGTTGATCCACCTACTAATAATACTTGATCGATTTCATTTGGAGAAACACCAGCATCGCTTAATGCTCTTCTTACTGGTCCTTCTGTTCTTAAAATTAAATCTTTAGTTAATTCATCAAATTTTGCTCTTGTTAAAGCTAATTCTAAGTGTAATCGACCTGCTGGACCTGCTGAGATAAATGGTAATGAAATGTTAGTTTCCATAATTCCACTTAAAT
>JAZLDV010000011.1:0-4117 GCA_045614925.1 Coprobacillaceae bacterium
TTTTTTATTTTAAATGATCTACATTCATGTAAGCAGGAATACCATTTTCGTATTGTAAGTTAACTTCACCTTGAATTAATGGTCTTAAGTATGTATATAATTCTTCTGTTACATCATTGTGATCTTCGTTGATCCATTCAACAGGAATTTTTTGTTCAACATTTGCAATTTCACTAACATCTTTAGCTTCAAAACTAATAGTGTATGGTTCATTGCTTTGTCTAATAAATGCCATCATAACACCTGTTTTTCCTGCTATTGCAGATTTAACAGCTTCACGTCCAATAGCGAAAGATTCATCATTATCAATTGCAGATGCAATATGCATAGCACATCTTTGTAAAACGTTTAATTCAATGCTTCTTACTTTGCATCTAAATTCTTGTTGAACTAAATTTTCTAATACTTTTCCAGTACCTGAATGAATAACATGTCCAAATGCATCTTTTTGAACAAATTCAGAATCTGCATCTAAGTATTGACCATTGGCATCTTTGATACCTTCACTTACAGCGATAATAACACTACGTTTTTTCTCAAATACTTTTTTAATATCTGCTAAGAATTTTTCTTTTGAGAAAGGTACTTCTGGTAAGTAAATTAAATCAGGAGCATCGTTGTTTTCATTTCTTGCAAGTGCAGCAGCTGCAGTTAACCATCCAGCATTTCTACCCATAATTTCAACGATAGTTACAGAATTTAACTTATAAATAGCACTATCATAAGCGATTTCTAACATAGAAGTTGCTACATATTTAGCAGCAGAACCAAATCCTGGTGTATGATCAGTTCCTTTTAAATCGTTATCGATTGTTTTTGGAACACCAACAAAACGAATAGGTGATTTAATAATGTTTGCATAAGAAGATAATTTTGCAACAGTATCCATAGAATCATTTCCACCAATATAGAAGAAATCAGTAATGTTATGTTCTTCAAAATAATTGAATAATGTTTCATATGTTTGTGGATCTTCTTCGTGAGTAGGTAATTTATAACGACATGAACCTAAATACATAGCAGGTGTTTGTCTTAATTTTGTAATATTTTTTTCTTCTGTAAATAATTCTCTTAAATCTAAGAATTTTCCTTCGATTAAACCTTTAATCCCATTGACCATTCCATAGACTTTATCATATTCACCACAATTAATAGCTTCATAGATAACTCCAGCCAATGATGCATTAATCGCAGCAGTTGGTCCACCTGATTGACCAATAAAACAATTTCTTTTATTCATCTCCATTTTCCTCCAAAATAGATTATTTTTTCATAGGAAATTTTATCATAATTATATAAGAAATAAAAGTTGAATTCTAAATTAAATAATAAAAATGATTTTGACTATAGAATTCTTTATGAATTTCAAGTATAATAATGTTTATATAGGAGGATTATGTATATGTCAAAAAATTATTTATCAATGGATGGTAATACTGCTGCCGCTCACGTTGCCTATGCATTTAGTGAAGTAGCAAGTATTTATCCAATCACACCTTCTTCACCAATGGCAGAAAACGCTGAAACTTGGGCTGCTCAAGGTAAGAAGAATATTTTTGGTTCTGCTGTTAATGTAGTAGAAATGCAATCTGAAGCTGGTGCTGCTGGTGCAGTTCACGGTGCTTTACAAGCTGGAACTTTAGCAACTACATTTACTGCATCACAAGGTTTATTACTAATGATTCCAAACCTTTATAAAATTCAAGGTGAATTATTACCAGGTGTATTCCACGTTGCTGCTAGAGCATTAGCAACTCGTGCGTTAAACATCTTCGGTGACCACCAAGACGTTTATGCATGTCGTCAAATTGGTGCACCAATGATCTGTTCACACTCTGTACAAGAAGTTATGGATTTAGGAGGAGTTGCTCACTTAACTGCTATTAAAGCAAGCGTACCTGTAATTCACTTCTTCGATGGATTCAGAACTTCTCATGAAATTCAAAAAGTAGAAGTAATGGACTATGAAGTATTATCTAACTTATTAGATAGAGATGCTTTAAAAGCATATAAAGAAAGAGCATTAAATCCACACACTAATCCAGTTGAACGTGGTGGTGCTGAAAACGATGATATCTACTTCCAAGGTAGAGAAGCTCAAAATAAACATTATGAAGCAGTTATTGATGTTGCTGCTGATTATATGGCTAAAATTTCTGAAGTAACTGGAAGAGAATATGCTCCATTTACATACTATGGTGATAAAGAAGCTGATCGTGTAATTATCGCTATGGGTTCAGTAACTGAAACAATTAAAGAAACTATTGATGAATTATTAAAACGTGGAGAAAAAGTTGGTTTAATTAAAGTTCATTTATATAGACCATTCTCTGCTAAACATTTCTTAAGTGTATTACCTGAAACAGCTAAAAAACTTGCTGTATTAGATCGTACTAAAGAAATCGGTGCTACTGGTGAACCATTATACTTAGATGTATGTAGCGTATTAATGAATACTGATATTAAAGTAATCGGTGGACGTTATGGTATGGGTTCTAAAGATACTACACCACGTCAAATTAAAGCTGTTTATGATCACTTAAATGCTGAAAATGCATTTACATCATTTACAATTGGTATTAATGATGATGTTACTCATTTATCATTAAAAGAAGATCCAGAATTTAGCGTAGATGCTGATTACACTTCATGCTTATTCTACGGTTTAGGATCTGATGGTACTGTATCTGCAAATAAATCTTCAATCAAAATCATTGGGGATCATACTGATTTATATTCTCAAGCATATTTTGCATATGATAGTAAAAAAGCAGGTGGAGCTACTCGTTCTAACTTAAGATTTGGTAATACTCCAATTCGTGCTACTTATTATGTAAATAACGCTGATTTTATTTCATGTTCTTTAGATAACTATGTATTAAAATATGATATGTTAAAGAACTTAAAACATGGTGGTACTTTCTTATTAAATACTGAATTTGATGAAAAAGATATCATTGATTATTTACCAAACAAATTAAAGAAACAATTAGCTGATAAAGAAGCTAAATTCTATATTATTAATGCAACAAAAATTGCTGCTGAAATTGGAATGGGAAGAAGAACAAATACTATCTTACAATCTGCATTCTTCGCATTAAATCCACAAATTTTACCAATCGAAAAAGCTGTTGAATATATGAAATCTATGGCTAAGAAAACTTATGGTAAAAAAGGTGATGCAATTGTTGAATTAAACTACAAAGCAATTGATGCTGGTAAAGACGCAATCGTTGAAGTTGCTGTTGATAAAGAATGGAGCAATTTAACTGTATCTGCATTAGGTAAGAGAACAGGTGATGATCATTTCGATAACTTCGTATCTGTAATTAATCAATTAGATGGATATGATTTACCTGTATCTGCATTTATGGATAAATTAGATGGATCTATGCCTTCAAGCGTAGCATACAAAGAAAAACGTGGTATTGCTATTGAAGTACCTCGTTGGATTAAAGATAACTGTATCCAATGTAATAACTGTGTAATGGTATGTCCACATGCTACAGTTCGTGCATTCTTATTAAATGAAGAAGAAATGAACGCATTACCAGAAGATATTACTAACGATGTATTAAAACCAATTGGTAAAAACGTTGATGGTTTAGTATACCGTATTCAAGTTTCACCAGATAACTGTGTTGGATGTGGATTATGTGTTACTGAATGTCCAGGTAAAGCTGGTAAGAAAGCATTAGAAATGGTTCCAGTTAAAGAAGAATTAGGACATGCTGACTTAGCAGACCATATGTACAATAAAGTATCTTATAAAGATGATCGTTATCCATTAACTACAGTTAAAGGTGTAGGATTCATGAGACCATACTTCGAAGTATCTGGTGCTTGTGGTGGATGTGGGGAAACTCCATACTATCGTTTAGCTTCTCAATTATTCGGTAAAGATATGAGAATTGCTAATGCAACTGGATGTTCTTCAATCTATACTGGTTCTACTCCATCTACTCCATGTAATATTGATGAAAATGGACAAGGACCTGCTTGGGCTAACTCATTATTCGAAGACAATGCTGAATTCGGATTTGGTATGAAATTAGCTGAAAACTATTTAACAAAACGTGTATTAGAAATTATCGCTGAAAATAAAGATAATTGTGAA
>JAZLDV010000012.1:0-1856 GCA_045614925.1 Coprobacillaceae bacterium
CTCAGGATCATCAATTTCATCTTCATCACCTTCATCATCAGCTGGATCTGGTGAATTAATATCACCTACTTCTTCCATCCTATCTAAAAGTGAATTAACTTCATCTGGTGTCCATCCTGATTTTGCTAAAGTTACAATGTCTTTAAAACCAATTTTTTCCCTTGTTTTCTTACTGGCCATATCTACACCCTTTCATACATAAATTATTAATAAAGGGGTAGTATGTAATAAATAAAAAAGCGACTTTATGCATCTATTACATTGGAAAATGGTTATCAGCCAACCGTGAATGCGCTTGCGCATATGTGATACACGGACATCTACCCCATAACAATTATATCATAATTCTTAATATTCTTCTAATTATCACACAATTTTAAGATTATTCTAAGTATATTCCAGCATCTAGTTTTCGATTGATTGATCTAATGACATCAGAATTTGCATTAATATCAATTGAAAAACCTTGTGTTTGCACAAAACCAGATAGACCAGTTAGTGATCTAACTTTGCCACATGGACGGCCTACATAATCAGTTAGATTAGATGGATCAATTCTTGAATTATGTTTTTCAACAGCAAGAACAAAATCAGTTCCAGCATATTCACCATATGAACCAGCAAATGATCCAATAGTTGAACCTCTAAATTTAACTGCATCACCAATAGCTGCAACAGTTTCTGAAATTGCTGTACCTTGTTGGCCTGATGCAACTGCACCAGCTGCTGACATAATATGTGTTATTGCACCAATAACATCTCTAGGTGAACTAGCATTAATAGGTAGTCTTCTACCACATGTTGCAGTATATGATGCCACTATTTCATCAACACCATTTTTAAGTGTATATACGATACTTCCAGTCATTGGATTGGCTATTGTATGAATTTTAACAAGTCCAGAACTATCTGGATGTGGATAAAATGCTGATAAATCAAGTTCAACAGTACCAACGAAAGGCAAATATAATACAGTATTAACAAACTTAAATAATCTAAAATCTGAATAGGTTGCTGGAATTGCAATAGTTTCATATTGTTCTTCACGCATAGCATTAAAATATTGGTTAACGCATGATCTATTACCAATATCAATTTTGCCAACGTATGCTGGTTGCGCTGTATAATCAGCACCAACAGCTATTGGTGTTTCAATTAAATCAAGTAAACAACTCTGTGCATCTGACCATTGAATACAAAGTGCTGCAACTAGATCCCCAACTTGCTGTTGATATAATGTTGCTGGTATAACATTTGGATCTGATGGAATTATACAATTGACACCATTTTCACCAACAACTGACAAAATATAATGTGGTGTAGTTGAAAATATTGATGCAACTGTTGTTGTTGATATATCCACATCAGTTAACATTGCAACTCTATCATCAATTAAAAAAGATGAATAATCTGATGAAGAATATCTAACAAATGCTGGAGTTCCTAAAATTTGAGCCTTAAATGTTGCCAGATCATCAAGTTCTAAATCTGCATGATAAATATCTTCATGTCTAAGATCACATGATTTTATGTGATAGTATCTACCCCAATCATGTATATATGCATAGTTATATGCATATTCATTAAGTGTTGCACCAGCTAGCTTTAGTTTAGGATTATCAATATTAGTTAGATCTTTTAGTGTTAATCCTTCATATTTTTTTCCAGCTTCAAGTTCAGCTGCTGATGGTTGTTTAGTGCTGTTTAAACGCTTAGAAAAGCTTAAAAGTGTTACATCCATATAAAATACCCCCTTATAAGTTTAAAGGCCGCTAGAAGTGATTCTAGCAGCCTTCAGTGGTAGATGGAGTCAATGATTTATCATCAACTACAATAATTATAGCATGAACTTATTT
>JAZLDV010000013.1:0-3349 GCA_045614925.1 Coprobacillaceae bacterium
AGACTTGCATCTATAAGTAACTGATTATAAACAGATATAAGAACCGTGGGACACACGGGGATAGCTCGTTGATACTTACAACGCTGGTTGTATTGAGCGAGAAGCTCCCACTTCTAAGCGATTGCGAAAGTGGTGAGAGTATGTCACAATTGAACTCCTTTATCAATATGAAGATAATATAATATTGCTTTTATATCTTGATTATACATTTCGCTTAGTACTTTCTTATAATAATTTAACTGTGTACTATGTCTTTCAATCATATGAGAGTCACTTATATCTTTTAATACTCTGTCAGTCTTATAATCTAAGACATAGATATCATTGTTGTAGACAAAAACTAAGTCAAATATACCATGTATTGTCTGATCTAAATCTTTATCATAATAAGAAAATTTCTTTTCCTTATAAATATAAGAAGCTTTAGATATCATCTCATAATAAGGACTTTGAATGAACATTTCCAAATGATTCTTATAATCTTCTAATACATCTTTACCATTATCATCAATAATAGTTTCATTATATAACTGATTAATTAGTTCATCTATATTATCATTATTAAATGATAAATAACTCATCAATAAGTGAACTAATGTTCCTTTATCAGCAGCACTTATCTTGTTTTTATTTAAATCTTGATCATAATATTCAAAATGATCTTCTTCTTGTTTAGACAAAGCAGTAACTGCTAATGTTTTAGGAATACTTATATCATATGGATATTGATAATGTCTGTAGTAATCTTGCGTCTTTTGATCAATCATTGTTTCTTCTGCATGATGAACAGCTATATTATCTTCTATTTCTTTATCATTAGTAATATATAGAGAAAACTTAGCATGTTCAGTAGAAGGGACAATTAATCTTTGATCAAATTTATATGATTTTAATTTTCTTGCATTATCAGCTAATTTATCAATACTTAGACATTGTTCAATTATTGAAGAATGTCTAAGAATAGCCGATAATACCCAATATAAATAGTTATTTGTTTTTCTAAGTCTGTTATATAAAATAACATGATTATGATCACCAGTTTTATGTTTGATATCAGGTGATTCATTAATAATTAGTTTTTCCTGTATATCAGATATTTCTTTTAAATCTTTAATCATTCCAGTTAAAATCAATTTTTGTGAAGCACGTGTTAATGCAACATATAATATACGCATTTCTTCATTAATTGATTCATTTAACTGATTTTTAGCAATCATATTTCTATAACAGTTATCATATTCAGCAACAACTTCATAATTATCTATTTTAGCAAGTCTTCTTGGTCTAATTGCCATTCCTAATTGTTTATCAATAATAAAACGTTCTTTACTATCTTGAGTATTGAATTTCTTATGCATATTACATACAAAAACAATAGGGAATTCTAATCCTTTAGATTTATGAATAGTCATAAATTCTACTGCATTACTTTCATTAGATGATGATTTTGCAGGAGGCATATCTGACATTTCTTCTAAATATATAACCAAGTCACTTAAATAAGGTTGAGTTTGTTGTGTATCTCTTACCACTTCTAATAATAAATCTAAGTTTGCTTTTCTTTGCGTTCCGTTTATTAGCTGAGATACAAATAACGGATATTCACTTATAGAATAAATCTTTTTTAATGTGTCATATGGACAATGTGTATGAGAATATTGAATCAGTTCATTAAACTGATTTATAAAAGTCATGATTATTTCATTGTCACTTTCACATAATGCTTCATACAAACTTTTTTTATAATTAGAACGTCTTATTTCTGCAATTATATCTAAAGGAATATGTGTAAAACTATAAGGTAATCTTAAAACACTTAATAAAGCTATATCGTTTTTAGGATCTACTAAAGCTTTTAAGAATGTAATCATATTTCTTATCTCATTGGATTGATTAAATCCTTGAGATAAAACAATATGATTAGGGATATTGTATAAATCAAAGACCTTCTTGAATGTTAAAAAAGAAGGAGTCGAACGCATTAAGACAACCATATCTTTATAATCTACAGGTTTACCTTTTAACTTCATAGTCTTCTTTAAATCAAGAATCTTTTGAGCAACCATATGTGCTTCATAACTATCTTTATCTAACTTAGATTTAGGATCATATAAATCAATAAGAATTTCTGTAGTCAAATGATGATCATTAAAGAATTCAGCTCTCGCAATATCTTTCTTATCACCTTTGATTCCAACATAATCATAATTTAATCTTGCACTTTCATCTAAACAATATTCTAATCCACCTATATCTTTATCCATAATTGCATTAAAAATATAATTAATAGAATCTAAAACAACTTTAGAAGAACGATAATTAAATACTAAATCAATTCTTTTGGTTTTAGTATTTAAGCACTCTTCATCAGTTAAAGAGAAAGTATCATATTTTTCAGAGAATATTGCAGGATCTGCTTGTCTGAATCTATAAATAGATTGCTTCATATCTCCAACCATAAATAAATTAATTTCTGGCTGTTTAAATCTGGCAATCTTTAAAATTAAAGATTCCTGAATCTGGTTTGTATCCTGATATTCATCAACCATGATTTCTTTTAATCTGTTATATAATGTTTCACTTATGCCATATTGAGGTTCTAAAAGTTTATGCGCATAGCTTTCAAGATCATTGAAATCTAACTGATTCAATTCTTTTTTTCTTAATTGATAAGCCTGCTGGAACTGGTCTAACCATTGTCCAGAAGAAACAAGCTTATCAATAAGTTTTAAACTTAACTGTAGTTTTTTAATATATTCATCCTGATCTTCTTCTAAATAAGATTCTATAGCTTTTTTATAACCAGAAAGAATATCATTTTTCTTTTTATTAAAGTTATCTTTTATTGTTTTATCAACTTCTTTAAAATTCATATTATATGCTTTAGGAAGTGGACTTGTTAACAATGATACCATAGAATCATAAGTTATAGTTTTAGACAAAGCTTGAATTCTTTCATCTAGATAATCATAATAGGACTCAAAAGGAATATACAATAACTGATTCTTTTCATTTTGTTCATCTGGTCTATCATAAAAATCAGATAATCCATTTTCACTTGCATAATACTGTGTTTCTATAAGTTTATCCATTGCAGTTATACATTCATCTAATAATAACTGTTTTAATCTAGGAAATAATACCCATTCATCTAAAGAATTCATGTCTTTATAGACATTCTTTTTCATATCTTCTATAAAATGATAGAAATCAACAATAGAATGTGAAACAGAATCAATATTTAATAATAAATCTTCGAACATTGTAAAATTATATCCTGGGAAATATAATGACATATATTCTCTAAATTCATCATCTTTTACCCAGTTCTCTTCACATTCATGTAAGA
>JAZLDV010000014.1:0-6316 GCA_045614925.1 Coprobacillaceae bacterium
TCACTAGCATCACGAGTATTTGCGAAATATCCACCGATATTTTCAGTCCATTCCATATCAGATGCATAGATTTCATCTGTTTCTGAAATGTTAATTGTATAAGTTGCACTTCCAAATGGAGAGCTTGCTTTTACAACAACAGTTGCAGGTAATGTAGTAGGTTGTTCGAATTCTTCGATAACTACAGCATCACTTGAAGGAGTTACGTTGATTGCAGGAACTTTAGTGTAAGATCCTTTTAATAATTCAACGTTGTATTCACCTAAGTTTGCAGAGAATCCAATTGACATTTCACCTAAAGTGATATTAGAAATTGGATTTAATGATGATAATTCAACTTTGCTTTCTTCCATTAATTCATCATTTGTTGCAGTTACAAATGGAACAATTCTAAATGTATGAGAGTAAGTTGCATTATTATCTAATTTGTATTGAGCTAATGGTTCAGGACCACAGATAGCTCCACCTAAACCACGTTGAGCTTGGTCAACGTTGAATACTAAGTAACCATCATTTTCAGCTACTTGGTACATATGACGTTGATCATCCATAGCTTCATCTTCATATTTAGATAATGAAGTTTCCATGATGTCTTCAGCTTGTACCATGAATCCTAATCCGTTTTCATTTCTTACTGCTGCATATCTAACATCAGTATGGTTACCATTTTCTTGTGGTCTTAAATATTTATTTAATGCTTCGATTTCATCTACAGTTGTTTCATAAGTAGAAATAAATGATCCAGTATTTCTATCACTGTAGTTTTCCCATGGTCCACGACCATAGTATGTGAAGTTTTCAAATTCTTCAGGAACTGAAATCTTCATACCAACTCTAGTTAATGCTTTAGTAGAGTGGATTGTTGCTGTATTGTTTACAACGATTTGCCCGTTAGGGAAGATTGTATAAGTAATTGTATTAGGAGTTTCTACTGAAGTAGGAATATATCCTTGTACAGTTACTTTAACCATTTTTTCTAATGTTTCTACTGATACATTTCTTACTTTAAATTTATCTGATGTATATTTTAAGTCAGAAGTATCTGTACCTAAATAAGTATCGTTTTCGATCATTGCACGATAGTAGTTTGGTACTGGTCCTTCAACCATTAAAGTTTCACCAGCATATTTATAAGAAGTAATATATCCAGTTGTTTTATCGATAACAACTTCAAATTCGTTATTACCATCTTTTCCAGTTACTTCTAATGTTTCATCATTATTGTTAACTTCATCAAATGTTTCCATTTTTGAAGCATCAATAACAGGATTATTTTCTGTAGCTTCTGGTTTAACTTGTAATTGTTCTTCAGCAACTACATGTCCAGCTTTAGCCCATTTTGCATCTTCTTTTAATGCAGCTGTGAAGTATACGAAGTAATCATCAGCTTCACGTGCATTTTTAAATTCAGGTAATTCTAAAGTTACAACTTCTTCACTATCAGGAGCAGTTGTTAAATCTAATGTACCTTCTTTTACAATTTTATCATTTTTTACTAATGCCCATTCAATATCGTAAGCATCTAAGCCTCTACTTGTATGTTCATTAACAACTTTTACTTTACCATTTAATAAGTCTTCAGCATAGAAGTTAACTTCTTGTTGAACTTTTTTCACTTCAATAATTTTTGGTGAAATTGAACGGTCAGCATTTAAGATACCATTTCCTACGAAACTGTTATCATTAACTGTTTTATCGTTCCAGTCTCCACCATATCCCCAGTATTTAGTACCTGCATATTTATCTTTGATTTCAAAGAATTCATCATCTGCAAAATCAAATCCTGCAATTACATTGTCAGCATCTTTAGCTACCATACCTGCTTTAATTTCATCAGCACTCATGCATTTATCCATGATACGTACTGCATCGATATCACCAGGCCAAGGACGTCCAGCATATTGAGCATCATCACCAATACCGATTTCACGGCTATTAGCATCAGCGTTGCTTAATACACCATCACGAGTTAATGTTCCAACAGCTTCTCCATCAACATATAATGTCATTAAGCTACCATCTTTAATTGTTACAGTTAATCTATGCCATTCTCCATCATTAAAGTTAGCTGGCACGTTAGCAGTTACACAACCTGCTTGCCATCCACCGAAGAATGCTTCTAATTTTCCTTGAGAGTTAATTTTTAAGTTATAACCATCATCACCGTTACCTACAACAGCCATGTTAGTATTTAAAGCAGTTCCTTTTGGTACTCTAACATAAGTATCAATAGTCATTTGGTTAGATTTAGCTCTAACTGTTGATGGTAATTTAACAATACCATCTAATGCTTTTGTACCATTTTGTCCTTCAACAAATTGTGCACTTTCTGCATTAGCAATTACATCATTTTTAGCATCTTTTAAAACTGTATAACCTTCAGTTGATACTGTAGTAACAATTGATTGGTCAACCCAGTCCCAGATAAATCCACCTTGGGCATTTTCGTATTTTCTAAATACATCCCAATATTCTTTGTGGTTTCCTGTTGCGTTACCCATAGAATGTTGATATTCTGATTGGATATAAGGTAATTTGTTATTTGGATTAGATACATGTCCTTCAATTCCTGATACTGACCAGTATTGAGAAGAATAAATATCTACCATAGAACCTTCTCTATTGAATGTTCCATCTTCATTTAATGCAAAACGATTATCACGTTCATATTTACGAATTCTAGATGGATCTCTTTCTAAAATCCACATAGTTGATGTATAGAAGCAATAATTGTCATTCATTGGATAAGTGTTATATGTAGCCTCATTTCCTAAAGACCAGATAATAACAGAACTGTGGTTTTTATCACGTTCTACCATGTTTTGAGTACGTGCTAATACTGAATTTGTCCAAATTGGATATTTAGAAGGTACACCAGCACCTGTTGATTCACCTTGATGTGATTCTACGTTTGCTTCATCACATACATAAATACCTAACTCATCACATAATGCATATGTCCAAACGTTGTTTGGATAGTGAGACATACGTAATGCGTTAACGTTATGACGTTTCATTGTTAAGATGTCATATACGATTGTATCTACTGATAATGCTCTACCTTCGATATAATCAGCTTCATGACGGTTAGTACCACGAATCATGATTTTTTTACCATTGATTTGTAATTGGTATTGTCCTGCGTCATTGATTATTACACGTTTTAATTCTCTGAAACCTACACGTTCACTTGCAGCTTCAATAGTTTTTCCATTTTGGTCAACTAATTCAATTAAAACTGAATAAAGATTTGGGTTGTCAGCATCCCATAATTTAGGGTTGTTTAATTCTAAAGTTACTGTTTTACGAGTTCCTTTATCATCAATTAATTCAGCAAATGAAGTTTTTGCAGCATCTAATGTATATGTTGCAGTTCCTTCAGTTAATTTTTCTAAAGTTTTGTTGTCATATAAACCAACTTTTACTGTATATTCTCCACCAGCTTTATTAGCTAAGTTTCTTACATCAACTTCAGCAGTTAATGTTCCTTTAGAATAATCAGCATTTAATTCAGGTTTTAAGAAGAAATCTCTGATTTCTACATCAGCTTTAGAATATAAGAACACATCTCTAAAGATACCACTTAAGCGTATCATGTCTTGGTTTTCTAAGTAAGAACCAGTAGACCAGCGATATACTTGTACAGAGATTGTATTTTCACCTTCTACTAAGTATGGTGTAATGTTGAAATCATCAGCAGTATATGTATCCTCACCATATCCTACTTTTTGTCCGTTAATGTATACATAGAACGCACTTTCAACACCTTGGAATGAAATGAATACATTTCTACCATCCCAGTTTTCAGGTAATGTAAATGTTCTTTGGTAATGTCCTACACCATTAATAACCAATGGAGCTTTTGCAGTTGAACCATTACCCATGCTTTGATTATAATTTACTGTTTCATAATTTCCCCATGGATATCTTTGGTTAGAATAAATAGGTGTAGCACCTTTGTCAGCATATTTGAAGTTTCCTTCTTCATCAACTTGTGATTCAATACTTGATGGAACTTTGATTTTATCATCTAATAATCCAGTCCAGTCAATTGTTTCATCAGTAGGTGATGATAAACGGTTATCAGGATTTTTAGCATAATGGAAATCCCATTCACCATTTAATAATTGATAGTAATCTGATTTTGAGAAGTCTCTAATAACATTAAAGTCAGCATCTAAAATCGATTGCTCATTTTTTAATGCAGTTTCTGCATCTTGGTATGGTACGAAGAATGAATGTGCGTATTCACGATTAACTTCAACAGTTTCAATCTGATCATACCATTCTTCACCTTCATAACCAGTTAACGCAGCAGCTTCACTTACAGGCGTCATTGTAAGTACCATCACTGCAGCTAGTAAAGATTTAAAAAATTTACTCATGTTTTTCTCCTTTCTTTTTTCATGAAATAACCTCATAAAAATATTGTATACGCTTACGAATACAGTATAAATCATTTCCAAATTTTATACAATATTGATTTGTATGACATATTTCTTTACTACTTTTATATTTTTTAGTAAATAACTATAATATTTATATAAATAATAAATTTTTTCATTCTATTTATTATTATTCAAAATTAACTAGTTATTTTACGTAATATTCGCTTTTTTGCACAAAAGAATATTCTATTTGCACTTTTGAAAGTAAAAAAGATGGAACATTGTTCCATCTATTTGTAGTATTGATAATAATAGTAATCATTAATATCAGATTCTTTTACACCATTTAATACTGAACCTAATATTTTAACACCATTTCTTTCTAATTCCTGTTTTGATCTTAATAGTAGTTTTCTTTTTGTAGTAGCACTTCTGATAACTAATACCATACCGTCACAATTTCTTCCAATAATTACTGAATCAGGACCAGCCATAACTGGAGGAGTATCTACAATAACATAATCATAATGTTTCTTTAACTCTGCTAATAGTTCACTGAACTTATCTGAGAATAATAATTCACTAGGATTTGGTGGGAATTTCCCTGTAAAAATAATATCTAGATTTTCAATATTTGTCTTATGAATAACTTCATTACTTTGATTAGATAAATATTCACTTAATCCAGTTGTATTTCCACCAACAAATAAATAATCTTTTAAAGAACTTCTTCTTAAATCACAATCAACAAAAATAATCTTTTTATCATCTAAATTTGCAAAACTTAAAGCTAATTGAAATGCAGTAATTGTTTTACCTTCATTAGCAATAGTAGAAGTTAATCCAATCACTTTTGCATTGGCCATGTAAATAAGATTCGTTCTTAAATTTTTATAAAACTCTAAAGATTCACTTAATGCATCTTTATTAATTTCAACTCTATTTACATTCATATCTTATCTTTTTGCCTTTCTTTTTTTATTTTTTGTTTTCTTTACATAATTCAAATTCTTATTTTCTGTAACAACACCTAAAACTGGTAAATTTAATGTTCTTTCAGCATCATCAATACTGATAATCGTATCATTAAATAAGAACATTAAGAAAATAATACCTACTGCTAAAGCACTTCCTCCAAGAGCACCCATTTGTGCCATAGTCACAACTGAAGTATTAACAGGATTTCCATTTGCAATTGCTTTTTCAACAACATATGGTTCCTGATCATCAATAATTTTAATACTTTCAATACCTATTTCTACAACCTCATTTACAATATCTCTTGATAAATAAGGATCTGAAGTGACTAAAGATACTTTTAAGAAACGTGTATCTTCTTCGTGTTCAACTCTAATCATATTTGATAATTGTTGTGCACTATAAGGTAAATTTAATTTTTCAATCACTTTATCCATGTTTGGTCTACTTTTAATAATAATCCCATAATCTTTAGCTAATTGTGATCCTAACTGAAGATCTGACAAGGATGCTGTTTTTCCTGTATCTCTAAAATAAATATTAGATGATGATGAATAGACAGGTGTTGTAAAAAATGCTGAATAAACTGAAGCAACTAATACACCTACAATACATCCCATTAAAACGTAATACCACATTTGTTTTAACTTCTTTAAAAAAGCAATTAAATCTATCTGAAAATCTTCTTCTAAAAATTCATTATTCTGATAATTATCCAAAACAAATTCCTCTCTTTCTTCACATTATGAAAAATTATAGCATTTATAAACAAAAAAAACCATATAATAAATAAGAAAAAATGACGATAGATAAAAAAGACAGGATGTTTTCACATCCTGTCATAAAGTTTATCCTAACCAAGCACCTGTTGATGAGAATTTTTGAACTTTACCATCAATTGTTACAGTTCCTGTTACCATTGCACCATTATCTGTGAAATAGTACCAGAT
>JAZLDV010000015.1:0-19278 GCA_045614925.1 Coprobacillaceae bacterium
AGAGAAAATGACATTATCCATATGTTCATTTTTAATCCCAAAATAAAAAAACAGTTTTTAACTGTTTTTAAAAAATTTATAACATGAATAATATAGTATTATTATGCCTAATATTAATAATATTATATTAAACATATTATCTAAATTATAAATTGAAAATCCTATTAATCCTGCACCTATTCCTAAGATAAAAAATTTTTTCATTATAAAATATCTCCTTTTTATATTAATTATATTCTTTTTTATCTCAAAAACTGTCTATTTATGTTCTAAATTTACTTTATTTATTTTTTATAGTGGAATCTGATCATTTTTATAAACAGTAATCAGAACATTATCTCTAGAAAAAACATATAAATATCCATTATAAATCAATAAAACACTGTTTTTATATCTTTCTTCTATTTCTTTCATTTTTCCTGCCGAAGTTTTTTTAACCTGACGTTTACTTTTTCCATAACAGTATGCATCAAAAACTAGTTTATCTGGATTTTTACAGCAGTAGTTTGGCATACGTTCATATATTCTCTCCCTAGCGTGATTTGTAATTGCAACAGGATAATATTGTGGATTATAAAAGCCATCTATATCTCTATTTTTATCATAGAGTCTATTATATTGTCCTTTTTCATTTTTACCATCTTTATCATATCCATGACGATTATATCCATTTTCATCATATATGGTCGTTTTATTGTCATTAATAGTCGTATTTATACATATATAAATAATAATGCATAAAATTAATAATAATAATAGAAATTGCATAATTTCGCCTCCTACAAAATTATATCATATATATCAAATAAAGACAGGCTTTATTAAATGAATTAAACCTGTCTTTATAGTTAATTGTTTGTACTTAACATGTTCTCAATAAAAATACCGTATCCTTTTGACGGGTCGTTTACAAGTACATGAGTAACTGCACCTATTAATTTACCATCCTGTACAATTGGACTTCCACTCATTCCTTGAATAATACCATTTGTTTTATTTAATAAATTCTTATCAATAATTTCAAAAGTAAAATTCTTCATATTACCATTATAACTGTTTATATTGATGATTTTAATTTTACATTTAATAACATCATTATTTTCTATAACAGTATAAAAATAAGCCTCTTTGAGCTTTACATCTTTTTTGTCTGCAGTTTCTATTAATTTGTAATTGTCGGGCAAGTAGTCATAAGTACCATATATACCTGTATGTGTATTTTTATCTATTGTACCAATATTTACAGAATCTTTAACACCTAGTTTTTCACCTGGATTAAAGTTTTTAGAAGGAACAATCTTTGTAATCTTAGAAAAATATATAGAACCATTTTGACAGATATAATTATTATTTTCACTCATTATATGACCTAAAGCACCATATCTTTTAGTATTTTGATCATAATAAGTAATTGTTCCAATTCCTAATATACCGTCTTTTACATAAAACCCAGTTGTGTAATTATTGTCATCTTTTACGATGTTTAATTTTTTCTTCAGATATAAATTATCCCTTTTTAATGTTAAAATTATATCTATATCTTTATTTATACAATACTCAATTTTTTTAGATAGCTCACTTATACAATTTATATTTTCATCATTAACTTGTACAATTACATCGTTTTCCTTAAAACCATAATCTTTCTGATTAAAATTTTCTCCATAACTATTAATATCATACATACCTTTGATGAGAACTCCATTGTAATTTAATTCTATGCCTATAGATTGTCCTCCTAAAATAACTTCATATGCAAATAATGGAATAATATGGCTGACAACAGTTAATAAAACTACGAAAAAAGATAAAATCTTTTTCTTATATAAACAAAACATACACACCTCCTTTGTAACTATGTTACATTATAGTTTGGTGTGTATGTTTATACTTATGCGTTTAATAATATTTTGGCATTTTCAATTGCTTCTTTAGAAATAGTCTCACCTGATAACATTTTTGCAATTTCTTCAATTCTTGAATTTTCATCTAATAAATGAATAGACGATACAGTATCATGTTCATCATCTTTTTTCTCAATGCAGAAATGGTGAGTTGCTAAAGCTGCAACTTGTGGTAAATGAGTTATACAGATGACTTGTTTATAAGCAGATAAATTCAACATCTTTTCTCCAATTGCAGTAGCTACCTTACCACTTACACCTGTATCAACTTCATCAAAAATGATTGTTTCAATACTATTGTATTCTAAAATCATTGTTTTAATTGCAAGCATAACACGAGAAATTTCTCCACCACTTGCAGTTTCATTTAATAAACTTAGATTTTGCCCTTTGTTAACTGAAATCATAAAATGAATCTGATCAATTCCTTCTTGAGTCATATCTATTTCTTTAAATTCAATTTTAAAAACAGCATTATCTAAATATAAGTCTTTTAATTGTTTTGTTATATTGTTTTCAAATTCTATTGCATTTTCTTTTCTGATTTTTGAAATTGTTTTAGCAATTGCTAAAGCTTTCTTGTAACTATTTTGGACTTCTTTTTCAAGATTATGTATATAAAAATCTCTATTATCTATATTTTCGACTTTTTCTAATAAATCATTTTTATATTCCAAAATAGATGACATAGAGTATCCATATTTTCTTTTTAATCTGTTAATTTTAAAAGATAAATCTTGTAACTCTGCAAGTCTATATTCATCAAAATGATAAGAATGGAAAACATCTAATACATTTTCATATTCATCAAGTAACTGATAATATAAATTATCTATATTCTCACTTAATTCTTCAAAATCTTTTATATCAGATAAAGCATTTAAATAAGAAAGTGATTCTTTTAAAGTAATTAAGGCTCCTGAATGACCTTTCATATTTTCTTTAAAAAACGTGATCTTTTCATTCATTTTTTCGAAGCTTTGAAGTACTTTTAATTCATTCTCAATTTCATCCACTTCCTCATCAGTAAAAGGACATTCATCAATTTCATTTATTTGTGAAATTAAATAATCTCTTTGCTCATCAGATAATTCTTCCTGAAGTGCTTGTTTTAATTTTTTATTGATATCCTTATACTCATTATAAGCATCATTATAATCCTCTATTAGTTTATTTAATTGATGATGACAATATTGATCTAATAAATGAATATGATTTTTTACATCAAATAATTTTTGTGTTTCAAATTGGGAATGAATATCTATTACATATGGCATTAATATTTTTAAAGCATTATTAGAAGCGTTTTTGTAGTTGATCTTAATATTACTCTTCCCATTATTTAAAATTTCTTTAGTAATAATTAATTCGCCATCAGCATCAATATGTAATTCTTCACATAGTTTTTCTAGATATTCATTTCCTTCAATATCAAATAGACCTTCAATAATAGCTTTACTGCATCCTCTTTTAACAAATGATGCAGATGCCCTATTTCCGCATAATTGTCCTAAAGCATCAATAATAATTGATTTTCCAGCTCCAGTTTCACCTGTTAAAACACTCATACCTGATTCAAAATCAATATGAACTTCATCTATAATTACAAAAGAAGAAATATATAAATGCTTTAGCATACAATCACCTACCCTTTAAAATGTTTATGTGCTTCTTCTACAACACTTGAGATATCTATTTCGATATCTTCACCTGAACAATTTTTAAAACATCCTAAAAATTCAATATTTCCAACTCCACCAGTAATTGGTGAGTAAGTTAATCCAACGATTGACATGTTGTTAGAATGAGCATATTCAATGACTTCATGAATAACTCTTTCATGAACTTTTACATCTGATACTATACCATGTTTACCTACATCATCTTTTCCTGCTTCAAATTGAGGTTTAATTAAAGCAACAACATATCCGTTTTCTACAAGTATTTGAGATAATGGAGGTAGAATATGTTTTAAAGATATAAAAGAGACATCGATACTTGCAAATTCAGGTTGTCCAAATTCAAACATATCTAATGTTGCATGTCTAAAATTAGTTTGTTCCATAACATGAACTCTAGGATCATTTCTTAGTTTCCATACTAATTGGTTCGTTCCTACATCTAATGCATAGACTTCTCTTGCACCATTTTGTAAACCACAATCAGTAAATCCACCTGTCGATGAACCTATATCTAACATTAATAGATTCGAAATATTTAAATCAAATTGTTTAAGAGCTTTTTCTAACTTTAATCCACCTCTAGAAACATAAGCTAATTGCTCTCCTTTAATGTATAAATTCGAATCTACAGGTATTTTAGTACCTGGTTTATCTATATAGTCATAATCATCTCTAACAATTCCTGCCATAATAGCTCTCTTTGCTTTTTCTCTAGAATCAAATAACCCTTTTTCTACACACAGTATGTCAACTCTTTCTTTTTTCACAACGTATCTCCTTTATTTTGTCATAAAGATTCTTTATACTAATATTTTCTAAATTTAATAGTTCATTAATTTCTCCTTGTGGAGTAAAACGATCATCGATACCCATACAAGACATATTTACATTCATTTGATTATTTGCATAATAATATGTAATCATTGAACCTAATGAGCCAATCATCATATCTGTTTCGTATACAATGATAAATTGATTATCATTGTATAATTTATTCAATAATTGATAATCAATTGGTTTGATAAATCTTGCATTAATAATGTTTATATCTAAATTTTCATTGTTTTTTAATTCTAATACTTTATTAACTTTTTCATCATATGTAATGATAGTAATTTTATTGTTTTTATCATATACAATTTCTTCCCATGAACCGACTTCAACTGTTTTATCAATATTTACAGGAACATCTAAAACTGATCCTCTTGGGAAACGAAGGATATAAGGCGCATCATTGTTTTTAAATGCCGTATTTATCATTAATTTTGCTTCTATTGCATCTTTAGGTGTCATAAAAATAATATTAGGAATAGAAGATAAAAAGCTAATATCAAAGACACCATGATGTGTTTCACCATCAGCACCAACTAATCCTGCACGATCTATACCAATAAGACAAGGCAAATTCATTCGTGCAATATCATGATTAATCTGATCATAAGCTCTTTGAATAAAAGATGAATAAATAGTAATATAAGGTTTTTTTCCACTATTAGATAAACCAGCAGCAAAAGTCATAGCATGTTCTTCAGCAATTCCCACATCAAAACAACGTTTTGGATATGATTCAAAAAGTGGATGCAAACATGAGCCAGATATCATTGCAGGAGTTATTGCGACAATATCTTCATCTTTTTTCATGTGCTCTAAAACTTGGGACGAACAAATTTCGCTCCAAGATTTGTTATTAGATTGTTTTAATTCAACGCCTTTTTCTTTGTTAAATGGGCTAACACCATGATAAATTCCTTGTGTATCGTTTTCTGCAAGATTATAACCTTTTCCTTTTGTTGTATGTATATGAACAACTACACTATGATCTAAAGATTTTGCGTGATTTAACGCATTAATTAACTGATCAAAATCATGCCCATCGATCGGCCCAATATAATCAAGACCAAATTGACCAAAAATATTTTCTTCTAGTACATTTTCTTTAATTTGATCCTTAATTTTTTTTGTAAATTTATAAATATTTTTTCCTATTTGCGTATTATTAAGTAAGTGAACATAACTTTCTCTAGCATAATTGTATTGTGCTGATACACGAATATCTGACAATAGATTGCTAAATCCACCTACGTTTTGACAAATAGACATGTTGTTATCATTAAGAATTAATATAACCTTTGAATTAATAGAACCTAAATAGTTTAATGCTTCAAAAGTTTCTCCGCTAAGTAATGCTCCATCACCAACTACTGGAATAACTTCATAATGCTCATTATTCAAATCTCTAGCAACAGCCATTCCAGTTGCTCCAGACAATGCTGTTGAAGAATGACCTGCTTCCCATGAATCATGAATACTTTCTTTTCTTTTTTGGAAACCACTTAAGCCATTAAATTTTCTTAATGTATCAAATTCATTTGCTCTTCCAGTTAAAATTTTATGAACATAACTTTGATGACCAACATCAAAAATAATTTTATCTTTTGGCGAGTCAAAAACATAATGTAAAGCGATAGTCAATTCAACAATTCCTAAATTGCTTGAAAAATGACCACCAGTTTTTGATACATTATCTATAATAAAATTTCTAATATGAGAAGATAATTCTTTTAATTCATCATGATTTAATTTTTTAACAAAAGAAGGATCTTTTATTTTTTTTATTTCCATTTAACTCACCCTTTTTAAAATAGAATTAAATAAATTATGCATCATATCATGATTGATATTTAAATGATCCATATTTTTATAGCAATTATCAAATAATTCATCTACCATATGTTGTGATTTTTCAATACCTAATAAACTTACATATGTTGATTTATTATTTGCTTCATCACTTCCTGTTTTTTTACCAAGTAATTCCTGATTACCAATAACATCTAAAACATCATCCTGAATTTGAAATGCTAATCCTAAATCGAATCCGATTTGTGTCCATGTATCAAAATCATCTGAATTAGCAATCATAGATGCAATTTGCATTGGAATAGTAATTAATTTACCAGTTTTATTTTTATGAATAGTTTTTAATTGAGCTAAATCAGCATGCTTATTTTCATAATATAAATCTAATTGCTGACCATAAATCATTCCATTTACACCACTTGCTTCAAATAAACTATCTGCTATTTTTACTTTAAGATCATTTGGACAATTGATTCTTAAAACTGTATTCATTGCTAAGTTTAATAACCCATCACCAGCTAATATAGCAGTTGCTTCGTCGAATTGTTTATGACAAGTTGGTCTTCCTCTTCTTAAATCATCATTATCCATTCCTGGAAGATCATCATGAATTAAAGAATATGTATGTATCATTTCTATAGCACAAGCAATATCAATATATTGATGATAATCGACATCATAAGATTGTAATATATTTAATAATAATAATGGACGTAATCTTTTACCAGGTGCAAGTAATGAATATAACATTGCTTCTTTGACAATTCCATCGTTACATTGATTAACAAGCTCTTCTAATCTATTATTAATTTCTTTAATCATTGTATTCATAATTATTCCTCACTGTTTAATTCTTTTAATTGACCATTTTCAAAGATTTGTGTAACTCTTTCTTGAATGTTTTTTAGTTTATCATCGCAATATTTAGATAATAACATACCTTCCTGAAATAAATTGACACTTTCTTCTAAAGTTACATTATTTGATTCTAATAATGAAACAATTTTTTCTAGTTTCTTTATTGCTTCTTCATAAGTCATCTGTTCCATTTTATCACCTACTTAATTATTGCTTTTTTTATACCATCATGAAACTGTAGCTCAATTTCATCTTTGCTTTTAATATCATTGACTGATTTAACCATTATGTTATCTTTATGGACTATCGCATAACCTCTTTGCATAACTTTTAAAGGACTTAATGCATCTAATTGAATTAGATAATTGTTTAAATTTATATGACAATTATCAATTTTATGACTAATTAAATTCTTTAGTTTGTCTTGAATATAATGAAGTTTTAATGTTTCATTGTTATGAAAATAATCATAATAGTGATTAAAACGTTCTTGTATATTGATTAATCTTAAAAATTCATTTGAATAGATATATTCAGGATTCTTTAAATAATAACTGTTTTTTAACGATTCAAAATGTTTGATTTCATTTTGAAGTTTATTATTCATATGATGAACTAATCTATTATATAAATGAATATTATATTGTTTCATTGCATGTTGATCTGGAGTTGCTTTTATTGCAGCCGCAGTTGGCGTTGCAGCACGATAGTCACTTACAAAATCACAAATTGTAAAATCAGTTTCATGTCCTACACCACTAATAATTGGTGTTTGGCATGAAAAAATACATCTTGCCAGTTCTTCTTCGTTAAAATTCCATAGATCTTCTATAGAACCTCCACCTCTTGCAATAATAATTGTATCAAACTTTAATCTATCTACATTATACAAAGTATTACATATATTTTTATAAGCATCTATTCCCTGTACTGGAATAGGAAAAACAACCACTCTAACAAAAGGAAAACGTAAATTGATAGTTCTAAGAATATCTTGTAATGCTGCTCCTTGTTTAGCAGATAATACAGCAATTGATCGAGGATATTCTGTTATTGCTTTTTTATATTTATCATCAAATAATCCTTCTTTTTGAAGTTTATTTTTTAATTCGTTAAATTTTTGATATAAAACTCCAATTCCATCCTGTTGCATGGATTCAACATATAATTGATATTGACCTGTTGTTTCATATACGGATACATTTGCATGAATTAAAACTTGTATTCCATTATTTAATTCAAAATCTAAAGATTTTGCTTTTGATGCAAACATAACTGCATTTATACGTGAATTTTCATCTTTAAGTGTGAAATAAATATGACCACTAGGATGTGGTCTATAATTTGATATTTCACCTTTAATATATAGACTTTGTAATGAGATATCCTGGTTAAACTTTGCTTTAATATATTGATTTAAAGCAAAAACACTTATATATTTTTTATTCATTAAGCGATATTACTTAAAACACCATTAATGAATTTATATGTATCATCATCACAAAATTTCTTTGCACTCATAACAGCTTCATTAATAATTATATTATTAGGAAGATCAGATTCTAATACTTCACAAGCTGCAATTAATAAAATAGCTCTTTCCATTGGGCTTAAACGATCAAAAGTCCAACCTTTTTTTAAATATTTAGATAATAATTCAGAATAATTATCTTTGTTCTTTAAAGTTGTTTCAACTAGCCAAACTGCAAAGTCCATGCTTTTTGAATTTCCACTTAATTTTTCATCGTTTTCTAAAAATAATTTAATTTCTTCTAAATCACTTTCAACTAATAAATTTTGATATATACCAATAGTTGCTTTTTCTCTAGCAAGTTTTCTATATGATTTTTCCATAATTATATAAACCTCCATAATATAGTTATATATAATACTATAACATATTTATGAATAAAAATAAATAAAAGAAAAAGTAAGAATATTCATTCTTACTTTTAATCAAAATCAATACCATCAACTTCTACATTAATATGATTCACACGAACTCCTGTCATTTCATAAATTGCAGTTGAAATTCTTTCTTGGATTAACATTGTTTCTTTAGCAACATTAATACCGTATTTTAATCTTACATGTATATTTACATATACAACATTTTCTTTAATCGAACAAGATACAACAGTCTTTGTACCTGGAATTTGAATCCCTTTTGATGTATCTAAAGAAACATTTTTCATTTCATGAACAGTATTTTTAGTAATGTCATCAAATACTTTTACATTGACTAAGATGTTTCCATTTACTGTTCCTTGTTCATATTGGTAATATTCATTATGTGCCATATTTTTCCCTCTTTTCTATATATTATATTGTATATAAAAAGAAGACAAAAAACAAGTTTTATTGTTCTATAAATTTTACCTGAATTCTATAATTGTCTCCTAATTCATTTAAAACGGCTTTAATTATTGCAGATGCATCAGTACTCGTTGCGTTTGTTTTTACTATCGTAATATTGATTATTTCCCCTTCTATTTCACTAAAAACTTCATTATATCCAAGATTTTTAACTAATTCATTCACTTTAGATTCAATTTCAGCTGCTTCTTTATTTTCTTTTATAGTAGTTAAAGCAAGTTTAATAGACTCTGTTGTACTTGTTTCTTTCGCTATAATTTCCTGGTTTTTAAGTTCTATACTTTCTCTTTTTTCATTTAGTTCGGATTGAAGTTGTTCGATTGGAGATAAAGTTTTAGAAACTGTAGTTTCGTTTGGCGGTAAAAGCAGATAGTATACTGATAATACAAGAATTAAGCTAAATAATGATAAAAAAGTAATAGCTTGCTTATTCATATTCATTCCTCCTTAATACATTGTATGAAATAAGTTATCTGAATATGAAAAAAAGAGCTTAAATTAAGCTCTTCCTTGATATTTTCCATCAGTTGTATTAACAATAACAACTTCACCTTCACTAATGAATAAAGGAACTTTGATTTGGAATCCAGTTTCAATAGTTGCATATTTTGTAGCACCTGTAGCAGTATCTCCTTTTACAGCTGGTTCAGTTTCAGTAATTGTGAAAGGAACGTTGATAGGTAATTGTACACCTAAAACTTCATTTTCATAGCTAGTTACTTCAACATCATCAGATGGTTTTAAGAAGTTCATTTCCCATTTTAAACGATCAGAAGGAATTTCGATTTGATCATAAGTTTCATTGTCCATAAATACTAACATTCCACCTGCATCATATAAATATTGCATTTTTCTTTTTTCGATGTGAGCTTTTGCAACTTTTTCTCCACTTCCAAAAGTAACTTCAGTAGTAGATCCAGTTCTCATGTTTTTCATTTTTACTCTGATGTTTGCTGCAGCACGTGCAGTTTTGTTATGAGAATAGTCTAATACAACGTATAAGTTCCCTTCATATGTAAAAGTAATACCTGGTCTTAAATCACCAACGTTAATCATTTTATATCTCTCCTTTTAATATTTTACCTTTGAATTATAACAAAATTTACGAGATATGTAAAATACTATCTAAACAAAATTATACAAAATTATTAAGATAAGAAAAATCAGACAGTTTTCCTGTTTCAAGGTTTAATTTTACATTGAAGCAATATTCATAATTTTCAAAATAGACGTATGTACAAATAAAATAATATGAGTCAATTGTTTCTACTTCTGATTTTATTCTTGTGTTTTCTATTTCATATTCTTCACTTAATAAAATACCTTCACTTTTATATTCATTTTCGTAATGATATAAAGATAATATTTCGATGTTTTTTTGCTTAAACATACTATCAAGATGGTTATAAATCAGTTTATTATTTAATGCATTATAACTTATAAAAGAGATTAAAAACAGTATATTTATAAAACTTACTAATACGACATTTAATATGAATCCTTTTTTACAATTTATAATTGATGATTGATTTGTATATCTTATCATTTCTTAATATTTCTATATAAACAAGATTATTTTCTATATAAAATTCAAGATTATCAATGTTGTATAATAAAGTTTCATAGCCAGGCTTTTTTACAATTTTCCCATTATCATTGAAGATACAATATTTATCAAATTCAATTTCATTATCATTTACTATCACATCATGAGTAAGTGTATATCTTGAAATTTGTTTTATCGCAACAAATATATCTTCATCATCAATTTTTGGTAACATCTGTTTACATAAAAAAATAACTTGAGTTAAAGTGATGATGATTGTACAAGTAATAAAAAAACTAAATAATATATTGATCATTGTAAAACCATTAGCAGATTTGCATAATAATCTTCTGTTAATATTAATTCCTCCTCATTGTTTAATAAAGTTTGTTTTACATCATAAGAATATTTATACGATTTATAATTTATCTGACAACATGTTACGAATATAGAAATAGTAATCAAAAATATTGATAATGAGAACATAACTTCAACTAAAATCAATCCTTTTTTCTTTAACATAGAACACCCCACTTCCTACCTGAAAAACAAAACTATAATTATAATTATTATATAAATAATTCAATGTTTTAGCAGTTTGTATATTACCATTTTCGTTATAATGAAATGTATAATGATCTTTAAATTTACCTTTTTCTAACTTTAATGTTTCATTAAAGTGCTTTGAAGAACATATTATTTCATAATTTTTGATTTCAATAGTTACTTTTTCTTTATAAACAACAGAATATGTTTTAGCAAGTGTCAAAAACCTCGTGATTTCATCGACCATCATTGAAGAAGAAGTATTTATTTTTTGAAATGAAAAAGAAAGCAAACTTAATATAGTAATTATGTTAACTACAAACAGCATTTCTATCATTGTAAAACCTTTAATCTTCGACATAAGCCTGACCATCAGAGATGTAGATTTCTTTCCCATTTGGACAAATTGCCTGTTCTTTTTTTATATATGGTTCATCCCCACTATAAAGATCACTAATGTCCAAAGGCAATTCTCCATTATCTATTTCATAAAATAGTATAACTGAATTGATCACTTCTAATTGAGCTAAACAGCTTTTGTTTTTTATGACATTGTTTTTACTAGTGATATTAGGTATAACAAGTAACATCATAAATAATATAATACACATACAAAATATAACTTCTATTAAAGTAAATCCTTTTTCTTTCATAGTTCCTCCTTAGATATTCGACATAATATTCATCATAGGTATAATAATTGATACATATACACTAATTACAAAAAATGCTACAAATAAATAAATTGCAGGCACAACTATATTTATGAATTTTTCAATCATTAATTGTAATTTCTGATATGTCATTTTGATATACCTGTCTAGAATTTGAGTATGATTTTCAGTTGTCATTTTAATTACATTTTTAAAGAACTCTTCTAAATATATGTTAGAAATAATTGATTCAAATAAATCCTTACCGTTGTTCATTTCTAACAAGACTTCATAGAAAATAAACTTAATGTCATAATCATTAAATTCATCACAAAAGAATTTAATGATTTCTTTATTATCAAGAAATTGATCGATAAATTCATTGTAATAAATTGAAAATTTTAATGAAAAATAGAGTTTTAAAATTTTATTGATTGGAGGTAGTTTCATATATTGATTAACGATATAAAACTTTTTGTTTTTTATTGAATATAATAAGACACAAATAATATAAAACATTAGAAAAATTGATATAAACATTAAAACTGGAATAATTGAAAACAGATTATAAATTATTTCAAATATAAGATTTCTTTCTATATTAAAAGAAATGAATAATATATTTACTTTTGGTAACATAAAAAAAGTAATAAAAATTGAGAAGAAAAATAAAAAAATGATTAATAATAATGGATAACTTAATTTTTTTAGAATTATATCTTTATACATTTGTTTCATCTCTATAATTTGTAAAGATTTCTCAATAGATTCTACAATACTTTTTTTGTTACTTAAAAATTTAAAATATGAAGTATCTTTTTTTAATAAATCTAATTGAATTATAATGTCATCTATACCTAATCCATTTTCTAAACACTCTTTAATCTTATTATAATTTTCATTCGATAAATAATCTTTACATAGCTTAATACTATCCTCAAATGTATATCCCATTTTCATAAATGTTGCTAAATTCGATAAAAAAATATTATTTTTATTCATATATATTTAAATAATGACTCATCATAACCCATATAAATAAAATCCTTTATAATTGTATCGAACCTTTTGAATGTCAAAACGTTATGTTCAATGTATGAGTAAATGTCAGAAACATTGCAAAATTCCCCTATTACAAATGATTTCTTATTCTGGTAGTCATATATCATTTTTTGTGATAAAACTCCTATAAGTACCGATTTGAGCTCAAAATTATCAACATTTAAATTTAAAAGTCTTTGTATTGTTAAAATGGCATCACTAGAGTGTATAGTCGCATAGACTAAATGTCCTGTTAAAGCACATCTTATTGCTATCTTTGCAGTTATTTCATCTCTTATTTCTCCAATTACTATTACATCTGGATCATGTCTTAAAATTTGTTTTAAACATGTAGTATAAGTGATACCTATATCTTCATTTAATTCAATCTGCAGACATTTATCGATATTCATTTCTATTGGATCCTCAAGTGATATGATATTTAGATCATGATTCTTATTTAATTCATTAATCAATGTATATAATGTTGTTGATTTTCCTGAGCCAGTAACTCCACTTATAATAAATAACCCAGATCTTTTAAAAATAATATTTTTTAAAAACCGAATTAGTTCTCTTTGTGGTGATAATTCATCTAATGAATATACTAAAGTGTCATACATAATTCTAATTACGAGACTTTGTATATTTTTTGTTGGTAATAAAGAAACTCTAAAATTATATTCTTTATTATTAATAGTTGATCTAAATTCACCTGTTGAACATAATAACTTATTGTTAGTATTTAAATGAGATTTATATTTAATGTAATTAATGATTTTAAGTCCATCTTCTTGGTTATAGTCTCGATAATGAATAATTTTTCCATAAATTCTAAACCGTATGATTAACTTTTCATTTAACTCAATGTGTATATCACTTGCATGATCTTCTATTGCATGATAGAAAATCTTTTCTAAAAGTTTTTTCATATATTTACCCTCCTACTTATATATACACATTAATGTTTCAATTTTCTTCAATAAAAAAAGAATATCTTTTATAGATATTCTTATGCTTTTAAATATGGGTTATTTTCTTTTTCGTAAGCAAGAGTTGTTGATTCACCATGTCCTGGATATACAACTGCATCAAAATCTAATTCTTTTATTGATTTTAATGTTTCCTTAGTTTTTAAATTAGACGATGTAGGGAAATCAAATCTTCCGATTGAACCAGCAAATAATACATCCCCACTGAAAATTGCGTTTTCTTTTGGTACATAAATCATACTGCTTCCTTGGCAATGTCCTTCTAACAACATCCATCTGATTTCATATCCACATAATTCAAAAGTTTCTTCAGCTGAGATAACTTCAGATTTTAATACAAATGGAAAAATCATATCAGATAAGTTTAAACCTGTATCAGTTAATAATTCTTTTGTGTATTCATGTGTATATACATCGCAATCACATCTATCAGTTAAATAATCAACTGCCCCAATATGATCAAAATGACCATGAGTGATTAAAATTGCTTTTAATGTTAATTCATTTTCGTTTAAGTATTTAACAATTTTTTGACCATTTGTTGCTGGATCTATAATAAAGCATTCTTTTGTTTCTTCGTTGATAACGATATAACAATTTGTTTCCATGCTCCCTAAAATCATTTTTTTAATCATATAAACATCTCCTTTTTTTCATATAAGAAAAAAAAGCCATAAGGCTTATTTTTTTTCTTTATGAGTAGTTTTTTTGTTACATCTTGGACAGTATTTTTTTACTTCCATTCTTTCTGGATGATTTCTTTTATTTTTAGTATTGATGTAGTTTTCTTCACCACATTCAGTACATTTTAAAATGATATTGTCTCTCATTTTTACACCTCCATCATTAATTCGCTTATTTATAATATCATAAACTTTTACAAATTGCTATAGTTTTATGAACTTTTTTATTGATATTTGTAATATAGAACTATTCTTCACTTGCGGAGTGCTTGCTAAAATATTTTTCAAATGTTGATTTAGCAATCATAGAACATGCTGCAGCACTATTTACACCTTGTTCTTCAGATATACAGCTAATCGCAATTTGAGGATTATCATAAGGGGCATAACCAACAAATGTTTTATTTACATAATCTGTTGTATTTTTATTTACATAAACCTGAGCAGTACCTGTTTTTCCTGCAGGATTGTAATGACCATCTACTGCACCTGCTAATCCAGTTACAACCCCTTCTCTAAATCCTTTTTGTACTTGTTTGAATGCTAATTCATATTCTGATACATCATCTAAAACTTTTGTTTTGTGAGTTAATATAGATACTTTATTGCCATCTTCATCTTCATTAAATGAGTCTAAGAATAGGTGTGGCTGGATTCTTTTTCCACCATTAGCAATAGTAGAAATGTATTGAGCCATTTGTATTGTAGTATAAGTATCATATTGTCCTATTGAAAAGTCTAAAAGATGTCCAGGTTGTCTTGAAGTAATCGGTCCTCTATATCCTAATGATTCAAAAGGAACATCAAGCCCAGTTTTTACTCCAAGTCCTAATTCTCCAACATCTTTTCTTAATACATCAAATGCACTATCATCAATAATCAATGGCTGATCATATTGATAATTGGCTTTACCTAATTTAAATGCAATGTAATACATATATATGTTTGATGATAGAGATAATGCTTTAACATCCGTTAAAGGTCCAAGACCGCCTTTATCCCAAGAATGTTTAACAGGTGTTCCTTTAATTTTAATACCTGCAGCAGTATCCATAAATATAGTATTAGGAGTTATATAATTATGTTTGTATCCACTATAAATCGTCCCACCTTTAAATGCAGAACCAATAGCATATGCATTCATATATGCACCCGATGCATAATCGATAATTTCACCAGATTTTAATCTTTGTTTTCCCGACATTGAGATAATATCTCCGTTGTTTGGATTCATTGTTACAACGAATATATTATCATTATATTTGTTTTCATTATTGTTGTATTTAGTTAGATAGTTAGTTATTTCTTCATCAACAAATTGCTGGATATCCCAATCAATTGTTAATCTGATATTGTCACCTTTTGTTCCTGCTGATACGCTTTTAACAACTGGATTACCATATTCATCATAAGATAAAGAATATTTACCACTATCACCCTTTAAAATAGATTCATATTGTTGTTCTAAACCACTAATTCCTACTCTAGAATCATTATAGTAATCGTTGGATAATAAGAAATCTCTGTTTGATTTAGGTAGACCTTCTTTTTTAGTTACAACTCTTCCTAATACACTTTTGAATGAAGTATCATAAGTATATTCTCTAGACCAATCTTGTGTTACTTGAATTCCTTTTAATATATTTTTATTTTCACCAATAATACTCGCTTCTTTTACAGATAAACCTTCTAATAAAACAACTGATCCATTTAAACAGTTTTTTATTTTATATTGAAGCATATAATAACGAATATCATTATCACTCAAGTTTTCCTTTAAAAACTCCTCTGTAAGAGCATTTAATTGTTTTTTGTAGATAGCATCGCTATTTTCTGCTAAATCTTCTTCACTCAAAAGAGAGTTAACTAAATCTTTATCTTTCATAATCATATAATCTTTACGATCACGAAGTGTCACATTACTAACATCAATTTTTACATTATCCATTAAAAAATGAATAATCATATCAATATGATCTTTAGTAATACCTTCTACGGCATAATAAGTCGCACAGTTAATATTTTTGTTGTAAACTAGTCTTTTATAGTTACGATCATAAATATTACCTCTAAATGTATCATTTATGTAAGTATTTGTACTATATTTTGCTAGTTTAGTTAAATAATAATCATGTTGTGATATTTGAGTGAAATATAGTTTTCCAGTTAATAGACAACCTAAAGCAATAATGACTCCGATTAATATATAAAAACGTTTGGTAATAATATTTTCAGTCTGGTTTCTTATTTTATATCTGATTTCTTTTAAACCATCAAATTTAATATCATTTTTCCTAAATAATCCCACGTTATCACCTCTTTATCCTATTATATTATAATCAATATATGAAGTAAATCAAGGTATAAAAAATACCAAATTTCACACAAAAAAAAGCCATAAAGGCTTTTAATTGTCATCTACAGATAAAATAGCCATGAATGCTTCTTGAGGAATTTCAACACTTCCTACTGCTTTCATACGTTTTTTACCTTCTTTTTGTTTTTCTAATAATTTCTTTTTACGAGAAATATCCCCACCATAACATTTAGCTAATACATTTTTACGCATTGCTTTAATATTTGTTCTTGCAATAACTTTACCTTGAATAGCAGCTTGTACAGGTACTTCAAACATTTGTTTTGGAATAATTTCTTTTAATTTTTCACAAATAACTTTCCCTCTATTGTAAGCGAAGTCTTTATGAACAATTGTTGATAATGCATCGACTACATCACCATTTAATAAAATATCCATTCTTGTTAATTTACTTGTTTTATATTGGTTAACTTCATAATCAAAAGATGCATATCCTTTTGTACATGATTTTAATTTATCAAAGAAATCATAAACAATTTCACTTAATGGAATATCATAAACAACATTTCTTCTTAAATCATCAATATATTGAATATCTTGATATTCTCCACGTTTTTGTTGGCATAATTCCATAATTGGTCCAACATATTCATTTGGAGTCATAATTGTAGCTCTAACATAAGGTTCTTCAATTCTTGATATTTTTTGTGGATCAGGTAATTGTGCTGGGTTATCAATTTGAATCATTGTTCCATCAGTAAGATAAACATGATAAACAACAGATGGTGCTGTTGCAATAAGATCCAAATCAAACTCTCTTTCTAATCTTTCTTCAATAACATCCATATGAAGTAAACCTAAGAATCCACATCTAAAACCAAACCCAAGAGCTTGAGATGTTTCTGGTTCAAAAATTAATGAAGAGTCACTTAATTCCATTTTTTCTAAAGCTTCTCTTAAATCTTTATATCTTGCGTTATCAACAGGATATAAACCACAATATACCATAGGATTTAACTGTCTGTAACCTGGTAATGGTTCCTTAGCAGGATTATCAAGAACTGTAATAGTATCACCAACATGAATATCTTGAATTGATTTAATTGATGCAGCAATCCATCCTACTTCTCCAGTCACTAAACAATCTTTTTTAGTTTCTTTTGGTGTTCTTACACCTAATTCAACAACTTCATATACAGCATCACTAGCCATAAATTTAATTTTATCGCCTACTTTAATACTTCCTTCTTTAACGCACACATGAACAATAACACCACGATAACTATCGTAGAATGAGTCGAAAATTAAAGCTTGTGTAGGATTGTTAATATTTCCTTTTGGAGCAGGAACATTTTTAACAATATCTTCTAACACATCTTTAATATTTAAACCTGTTTTTGCAGAGATTAATGGTGCTTCGTCAGCAGGTAACCCTATAATATCTTCAATTTCACTGATTACTCTTTGTGGATCTGCACTTGGAAGATCTACTTTATTGATAACAGGAAGAATTTCAAGGTTGTTATCTAATGCTAAAAAGACATTAGCTAATGTTTGTGCTTCAACACCTTGAGCAGCATCTACAACTAAAACTGCCCCTTCACATGCGGCTAACGAACGAGAAACCTCATAAGTGAAGTCGACATGGCCAGGTGTGTCAATAAGATGAAGTAAATATGTTTCACCATCATCAGCAGTGTATTGTAACTGAACTGAGTTCAGTTTGATTGTAATTCCACGTTCTCTTTCAAGATCCATACTATCAAGGAGCTGTTCTTTCATTTCACGGTCGCTTACAGCACCAGTTAATTGAAGAATTCTATCAGCTAGCGTTGATTTACCATGATCTATATGGGCAATAATAGAAAAATTTCTAATATGTGATTGATCAATACTCATAAATATCCCCCTTTCTTTGTTACCTATCTATTTTACACAAATATCTAAAAAAATGAAATACAAAAATATTATATTTTTATTTAAAAAATAATAAATTTTTAATAAATAATTAAAAATCCATAAAAATAATGAGATTATTTA
>JAZLDV010000016.1:0-3889 GCA_045614925.1 Coprobacillaceae bacterium
GAGTTAATTATCGGTGATAGACAAACTGGTAAAACTGCTATTGCAATTGATACAATTTTAAATCAAAAAGGACAAGATATTTATTGTATTTATGTTGCAATTGGACAAAAGAACTCAACTGTTGCTCAAATCGTAGAAAAATTACGTAAAGGTGGAGCAATGGAATATACAACAATTGTTGCTGCAGGAGCAAGTGAATTAGCACCTGTACAATATATTGCACCTTATGCTGGATGTGCTATGGCAGAAGAGTGGTTAGAAGAAGGTAAAGATGTATTAATCGTATATGATGATTTATCTAAACATGCGGTTGCTTATCGTACAGTATCTTTATTATTAAAAAGACCACCAGGTCGTGAAGCATACCCAGGGGATGTATTCTATTTACATTCTAGATTGTTAGAAAGAGCTTGTCGTTTAAATGAAGAACATGGTGGAGGTTCTATTACTGCACTTCCTATCATTGAAACACAAGCGGGAGATATTTCTGCATATATCCCAACTAACGTTATTTCAATTACAGATGGACAAATCTTCTTACAACAAGATTTATTTAACTCAGGTTTCAGACCTGCGATTGATACAGGATTATCTGTAAGCCGTGTAGGTTCATCTGCACAAATTAAAGCAATGAAACAAGTATCAGGATCATTAAAACTTGAACTTGCACAATTTGCTGAAATGCAAGCATTTGCTCAGTTCGGTAGTGATTTAGATGCTGCAACTAAAGCAACATTAGATCATGGACAAAAAGTAAGAGAAGTGTTAAAACAAGCACAATATTCTCCTAGAGCTGTAACTGAACAAGTTATTTCATTATTTGCATTAAAATATGGATTTACTAGAAAAGTAGATGTTGATAAAGTAAGTTTATTTGTTGATGAATTATATAAAGAAATTCAATTAAATCATAATGATGTAATTGAAAATATTGAAACAAATAAATCTATTAGTGATGAATTAGTAGCTGAATTAAAAGAAATTATGAGTGCTTTTGTTGAAAAATTCTTAATGATTCATAAGGCAGGTTAATCGTTATGGCTAGTAATATGCAGTCTATTAAAAGACGTATGAAGTCAGTTGAATCTACAAAGAAAATTACAAAAGCGATGCAATTAGTTGCTACTTCTAAATTAAGAAAAACTAGAAATCAGTTAGATGAACTTAAACCTTATTATAATAAGGTTCAAGAAACTGTAGCTGAAATTTTAGCAAGTAATAAAGGGAATATTGAGAATCCTTATTTAAAAGAACATAAAGAAGGTAAAACTGCTTATATTGCAATCACTTCTAGTTTAGGATTATGTGGTGGTTATAATTCAAATGTACTAAAAACTATTAATGAATATGTTCAAGATGGAGATATGATTTATGCGATTGGTACTAAAGCAGCAGGTTATTTAAATAGAAGAAATATTTCTTTTAATGATGAATATTTAGATTTAAATACATCTTTAGATTTTAAAGATGTGATTAAATTAGTAAGTGAATTAATTGCTATGTATAAAAATAAAGAAATTTCTAAAATTAGAATTATTTATACAGAGTTTGTTAATAACTTAACTTTTACTCCTAGAGTTGTTACATTATTGCCAGTAAATACTGAAGAATTTAAAGATATTAATATTACAAATAAATTTACTATTTTTGAACCTAGTCCTAATGAAGTTTTAAATAGTTTAATTCCTATGTATTTACAATCATTAATCTATGGATATCTTGTAGAATCAGTAACAAGTGAAAATGCTTCTAGAAGAACATCTATGGAAAATGCAACAGATAATGCTCAGGAATTAATTGATGGATTATTATTAAAATACAATCAGGCTAGACAGACAGCAATCACTAATGAAATTAGTGAGATTGTTGCTGGAGCGAATGCTCAATAAAAAAGGAGGAGCTTATGTCTAATATAGGGAAAATTGTACGTGCTGTTGGACCAGTTGTTGACATTGTATTTGATGCAGATCATTTACCTTCATTAAATACAGCTATCACTATTGACAATAATGGTGAGTCATTAACTGTAGAAGTAGCTCAACATATTGGTGATGACACAGTACGTTGTATTGCGATGGGTCCTACTGATGGTTTAGTTAGAGGGCTTGATGCAGTGGATACACAAAATCCAATTTGTGTCCCAGTAGGTAATGAAACATTAGGAAGAATGTTTAACGTATTAGGACAACCAATCGATGAAAAAGAAGCATTACCTGAAACAACAAAAGTAATGCCAATTCATAGAAGTGCACCTACATATGCACAACAAAAAACTGAAACTGAAATCTTAGAAACAGGGATTAAAGTTATTGACTTAATCTGTCCTTATGTAAAAGGTGGTAAAATCGGATTATTCGGTGGTGCCGGAGTAGGGAAAACAGTATTAATTCAAGAATTAATTAACAATATCGCAACTCAACACGGTGGGTTATCAGTATTCGCAGGTGTTGGGGAACGTTCAAGAGAAGGTAATGACCTTTATTATGAAATGAAAGAAAGTGGAGTTTTAGATAAAACAACATTAGTATTCGGACAAATGAATGAACCACCAGGATCTCGTTTAAGAGTTGCTTTATCTGGTTTAACTATGGCTGAATATTTCAGAGATGAACAAAATCAGGATGTATTATTATTCATTGATAATATCTTCCGTTTCACTCAAGCAGGTTCAGAAGTTTCTGCCTTATTAGGACGTGTTCCTTCACAAGCAGGATATCAACCAACATTAGCGACAGAAATGGGACAATTACAAGAACGTATTACATCAACAAAAAAAGGATCAATTACGTCAGTACAAGCAGTATATGTACCTGCCGATGACTTAACTGACCCTGCTCCAGCGACAACATTCGCTCACTTAGATGCAAAAGTAGTATTAGATCGTTCAATTGCTGCATTAGGAATTTATCCAGCAGTAGATCCATTAAACTCTTCATCTAGAGCTTTAGATCCTTTAGTTGTAGGTAGAGAACATTATGAAGTTGCACATGGTGTACAACAAATCTTACAAAGATTCCAAGAATTACAAGATATCATTGCTATCTTAGGTATGGATGAATTAGGTGAAGATGATAAGATTACTGTTGCACGTGCAAGACGTGTTCGTAACTACTTATCTCAACCATTTACTGTAGCAAGTCAGTTTACAGGAATGGATGGAAAATATGTTAATGTAGCAGATACAATCAGAGGATTTAAAGAAATCTTAGATGGTAAATGGGATCATTTACCAGAACAAGCTTTCCATAACGTAGGTTCTATTGAAGAAGCAGTTGCAAAGGCAGAAGCTTTAAACAATGAAAACATTTAAATTAAGGATTATTACTCCAAAAGGAATCTACAAAGAAACTGATGTTGAAATGTTAAACATAAGAACAACTGAAGGACAATTAGGAATTCTTGCTCGTCACTTGCCTTTAGCAGCAGGTATAGCAATCAGTGAAATGAATTACTTAATCAATGGACAAAGATATAAATTTGCTATTTCAGGTGGATTTGTATATGTAAGTGATGATGAAACAACAGTAATTGCAAATGCAATTGAATCACCAGAAGAAATTGATTTAAGAAGAGCTGAAGAAGCTAAACGTAGAGCAGAAACAAGATTAACAAATAAAGATTGTGATATTCAAAGAGCTGAAATTGCTCTTAAAAAAGCAATTACAAGAATTAATGTTAAAAATGGTTAAGATGGTACTTAGTACCATCTTTTTTTTATTTGTGTTTACAGGCAGTCAATATTGTGAAAGGGACTTGATTATATAATTATATCTGTATGCTAAAATTTATAACATCTTTAAAAAAATTGTATTGCTACTATTTAAGTGTTAATATAAATATATAAGGAGGATATATTTATGAAAGGAATAATTAAAAAGTTATTTGCGTT
>JAZLDV010000017.1:0-31305 GCA_045614925.1 Coprobacillaceae bacterium
ATCCTGTGATAAATCACCAACTTGTAAACCACATTTATCCCATTTTTCCTGTAATTCTAAAGGAAAATGTTTTTCCATAATGTTCACAATATCTCTAACCTTCATTTAATTCACCTTCTATCAATAACTTTAAGTTATAGACATCATTATATTTTTCATGGCCTTGTTCTAAAGAAGATAAAATCTTCTCTTGAACTAATAACTGTCTTCTCCATTTTTCATCAAACAGTTCATTTTTATTTTGTCTTAATACTGGACCAAAATATAAATCAGCCAATTCATATTCTAAATTCTTATCTGTTTTTTTACAGACAATAATTTCATAGATATGTGAAGCATCTTTAACAATATCTTCATCTATAATTTCCATTTTGTTTTTATATAGATATTCTCTTAAAAATTCTAATCCAATATTCGATTGTAAAATAAATAAATGATCATCTAATAATTGTTTATTTTCTTCTAAAATATCAATTGTTAGTTTTCCACCCATACCACAAATACTTATCATATTAACAGATTTATCCCTAATAGGACACATACCACTTCCTAGAAGTGGTATGACTTTATTTTCTAAATTGTTTGAATTGATTGTTTCTATAGACGCTTTAATTGGACCACTTGCAATATCACAGGCATAAGCTGACTCAATGACTCCCTGTTCAACTAAATAACAAGGTAAATAAGCATGATCAGTTCCTATATCAGCAAGTACATCCCCATTTTTATGTTTAATAATTAAATTCGCAATAGCTTGCAATCTTTTTGATAGTTTCATATTAACGATCTAAGAAATCCTTTAAACGTTTAGAACGAGATGGATGTTTTAATTTTCTTAAAGCTTTTGCTTCAATCTGACGAATACGTTCACGAGTAACATTAAATTCTTTACCAACTTCTTCTAATGTTCTTGTACGTCCGTCATCTAATCCAAAACGTAATCTTAATACTTTTTCTTCACGATCTGTTAATTCTAATAAGACTTCATTTAATTCGTCTTTTAATAATTCATTTGTTGCATAGTCATCTGGAGACATAGCCCCTTCATCTTCAATGAAATCACCTAAATGTGAATCATCTTCTTCACCGATAGGTGTTTCTAATGATACTGGTTCTAATGAAATTTTTTGAATTTCTCGAACTTTTTCAGGTGTCATTCCATCCATTTTATCTGCAATTTCTTCAGCAGTAGGTTCTCTTCCTAATTCCTGAATTAATTGTCTTTGAATACGAGTTAATTTATTAATAGTTTCTACCATATGTACTGGAATACGAATAGTACGAGCCTGATCTGCAATTGCACGTGTAATTGCTTGTCTAATCCACCATGTTGCATATGTAGAGAATTTAAACCCTTTAGTATAATCAAATTTTTCTACAGCTTTAATTAATCCCATGTTTCCTTCTTGAATTAAATCTAAGAATAACATTCCTCTTCCTACATATCTTTTTGCAATAGATACAACTAGACGTAAGTTAGCTGCTGCAAGTCTTTTCTTCGCTTCTTCATCATTTTCTAAAATTCTGATAGCTAAATCAATTTCCTGATCATGTGTTAATAATTCAACACGACCAATTTCTTTTAAATACATTTTTACTGGATCATTGATTTTAACATTACTTCCAAGCTGATTTTCATCATCTTCATCGTTATCTTCATATAAACTTGCGTTGTCATTTGACATCATCATGTCAAAATCTCCACCGAAGTCTAATACATCCATGTCGCCATCTAAATCACCATCTAATTCTTCTAAATCAGCTAAAGAGTCTAAATCAGCTAAATCACCTAAGCCATCATCTACACCCTCTAACAAATTCATATCACTAAAATCAAGATCGTCTAAATCATCTTCTGCTAATAAATTATTATCAGTAATAAATTCTAATAATTCTTCTGAAGAATCTTCATCTAAATCATATTTAGTTAAGAACGCATCTAAATCATCCTGTGTTAAAGTTCCTCCTAAAGCATTCGCAGTCATTTTAATTAAATCTTTTAAATCTTCAAAAGTCACAGGTGTTGCTTTTTTCTTTGTATCTTTCTTCATATTTACTCCTTTTCACTCTCTAATTTTAGTATTTCGTTTAAAATCTGAGCTTTTTGACTCGGATCTAATATGTAATTAAACTGTTCTAACAATTGTTCTTTCTTCATCTTTTTTGCATTTGATGCAATAGTATGAATATAATCATCGATTGCTTCTTCTTTACATGGAAGTGGCAATTCACTTGCCGCAATTCCAATAACAGTTTGGATTAGTTCTTCTTTTTGTATACTATTAATCAGATCAGCGACTTGTAAAACACTATGATCACGATAATAGTCAACAATATAAGACGCAATAACACGATATTGATTGTCATACATAAATCCAGCCTGAGATTCATATTTTAATGCAACATTTTTATCATGCATCATATAAAACAATAAATCATGTTCTGCTTTTCTATATTTATCAACCAATGCAATCGTTTTTTTCACTTCTCTATGAATAGGAACTTCTTTTTTAGTTCCTGACAAACCATAAACTTGGCTTTTAATAATATCATATGAGAATTTTGATTTTTCAGATAAGACATGTATGTAATAATCCTTATCTATTTCATCTTCTACATTAGCGATAGAATGACATATTTTTTCTAAAAATTTCTTTCTATCTTCATAATTTGATGAATCAATCATTCTATATTCAAAATCCATTTGAAATTCAATGGGTTTGATTTTTTTCTTCAATACTTCTTTTAAACCAATTTCACCTTGAGCTTCATAAATCTCATCAGGATCAGCACCATCAGGCAATATAATAATTTCTACTTTAAATCCTGCTTTTTCTAATTCTAAAGAAATTTTGCTCATAGCACTTAGCCCCGCTCTATCACCATCTAAACATAAAACAATATGAGATGATAATCTGCGTAATGCCTGAATATTTTCTTTCGTTAAAGCTGTACCCATAATCGCAACTGTATTATGTATACCTGCTTTATAAAGTGCAATAACATCCATAAATCCTTCTAACACATAAACAAAACCAGCCTGTTTTACTGCATCTTTACATTTATGGTAATGATATAATGATTGCCCTTTTATAAATATATCCGAGGCAGGTGAATTGATATATTTACTTCCATCTTGTGTCGGCTTATAAATTCTTCCACTAAATCCAACAACATCACCCTGATAATTATGAATAGGAAATACAATACGATCACTAAAGCGATCATAATTCTGATTAGATTCTAAAACCAATCCAGAATTAACCATATCAATAGGATTGTATCCTAAACGCTCAAAGGCATTGTATAAAACAGGATTAAGTGGGGCATAACCAATCTGAAACTCTTTAATAATATCATCATTAAAATGACGAGATAACAGATAAGTTCTTGCTTCTAAACCTAATTTTGTATCTAAATAATAACTATATATTGACTGTGCTTCTTTATGCATTGCATATAATGGTGCATGCTTTGTATGTACAGGTTTTTGTGTACGTTCAAGTTCATAATCACTTAAATCAACATTCCCCATTTCGGCAACTTTTTTAACTGCTTCAATGTAAGATATATTTAGATAATCACTTAGAAATGTAAAAACATTTCCTCCTTTATTGCAGACAAAACATTTATAAATCTGTAATGTCTGAGAAATAGAAAGAGAAGGATCTGAATCATTATGAAAAGGACATAATGCGACATATCCATTTCTTCCCTTTTTATGTAGAGAAAGATACTGTCCGATCACATCTACAATATCAACGCTTTGTCTGATTTCGTCAATTTTTTCTTTTGTTAGACGTGCCATAAGTATCCTCCCTTCTTTTTTTATTAGAATTGAACTTTATTTCTAATATATTCAGTTAATTCACTAATAGGTAATCTTACTTGTTCCATAGTGTCACGATCTCTTACTGTTACACTTGCATCATTTTCTGTATCAAAGTCTACAGTAATACAGAATGGTGTACCAATTGCATCTTGACGTCTATAACGTTTACCAATTTGACCAGCAACGTCGAATTCACAGTTGAATTCTTTTGCTAACATAGCATAAACTTCCATAGCTTTATCACTTTGTTTTTTTGTTAATGGTAAGATAGCAGCTTTTACAGGTGCAACTGCTGGAATAAGTCTCATCACTGTACGTGTATCATTTTCTAATTGTTCTTCTTCATAAGCATCAGCTAATACCGCTAAGAATAAACGATCAGCACCTACTGAAGGTTCTACAACATAAGGGATATATTTTTGATTAGTTTCAGGATCTAGATATTCTAAATTTTTCTTAGAATATTCTTGATGTTTTCCTAAGTCATAATCAGTTCTATCTGCGATACCCCATAATTCTCCCCAACCAAAAGGATATAAATATTCAATATCACTTGTTGCTTTAGAATAGAAAGATAATTCTTCTTTTTCATGATCTCTGAATTTTAAGTTTTCTTTAGTAATTCCTAAATCATATAAGAATTGCATACAACCATTTTTCCAGTAATCAAACCATTCTAAATCTGTATCTGGTTTACAGAAAAATTCTAATTCCATTTGTTCAAATTCTCTTGTTCTAAAGATAAATTGACCTGGTGTAATTTCATTTCTAAATGATTTACCAACTTGACCAATTCCAAAAGGAACTTTTTTACGAGTTGTTCTTTGAACGTTTTTAAAGTTTACGAAAATACCTTGAGCAGTTTCAGGTCTTAAATAAACTGTATTTTTTGCATCTTTAACAACACCCATATGTGTTTTAAACATTAATTCAAATTCACGAATATCTGTAAAGTCATGAGCACCACAGTCAGGACAGCAGATATTATTTTCTCTGATAAATTCCATCATTTTTTCTGGTGACCATCCATCACTGTGAATAGATGAATCAAAATCTTCAATTAATTTATCAGCACGATGTCTTGTTTTACATTGTTTACAGTCAGTTAAAGGATCACTAAATCCACCAACGTGTCCACTTGCTTCCCAAACACGTGGATTCATAAAAATAGCTGAATCTAATCCAACGTTATATGGTGATTCTTGAATAAATCTTTTCCACCATAATCTTTTAATATTGTTTTTCATTTCAACACCTAAAGGACCATAATCCCAAGTGTTTGCTAAACCATCATAAATTTCAGAACCTTGATATACAAATCCTTGGCTCTTTGCATGCGCAATTAATTTTTCCATATCTTTACTTGCCATAACTTAATACCCCTTTTCTCTAAAAAGGAAAAAACTTAGCTTAGCTAAGTCGACATTTCCCCTTTATAATTTTATATTCTTTACTATATTAATAAAAACAAGAGGGTTTGTCAACCCTCTATAAGTGTACTTTTATAAATATGTTCTAGCATTTAACCAATCTAATATATTTAGATAAATCTCTCGTTTATCTCTTTCAAACAACAATAAATGTCTTCTACCTTTAAATTTTACCATTGTCACATCTGACATATTGGCATTTTTATATTTCTCTGCAATCTCATATGAAAATCTTGATAAATGATCCTCTTCACCATATGCTAAGTAGATTGCAATATGTTTAGGGGTTTTTTCTATTGTTTCTACTTTATTTGTATCAACAACATTTTCAATAATATCATTATAGGCTTGAACACTATAAGCAAAGTGTGCCATTGGATCAGCCATATATTTTGCTAATTCTTCTTCATCACTTGTTAACCAGTCCATTTCTGTTTTAGGATTTTCTATCCATTCATTATGTAACCCATTAAAATGATTAAAAAAATTGTGACTTTTTGCAGTTGGGCCTTTGATTTTCGCCAATAGTGATAACACAATTCTTTTTATTTTGTATCCCACAACTAAAGTCGAAGCACCTAATAATACTGCACCATCTATATATTCACCATATAGAGTCATATACTTCATAATAAAATTACTTCCAATGTCGCACCCTAATAAAAAGTACGGCACATCGCTATATCTTCTTTTCGTAATTTTAACTAATTTATGAATATCTTCTACAATATTCAATACTCCATCCTTTTCACCAAAATATCCTTGTTCAAAATCTATCAAAGACTTTCCATGTCCCACAAAATCACTCACCACCACAACAAAACCATGATTTTGCAAGAATTTTGCAAAGTGGTCATAACGATCTGCATGGTCAGATAAAGCATGATGAATCTGAACAACACCTTTTACTCTTAATACAACTTTTGGTTCATATAAATAATAACGAATGGATGTTTTCGTTTTCGATGTATATGATTCTATATATTTCATAGTTACTTCCCCCTCTAACTATTTTCTTATAGGTCTTTTTTGGCCTTTTGGTTTAATTAAAGATTTCTTTTCAAATCCAATTAAATCCTGTCTATTTGCTAACATTAACGCTTCATAAACCAAATGATAATTTTTTGGATTTCTATATTGCATCAATGCTCTTTGCATTGCTTTTTCTTTAGGTGTTTTTGCAACATAAACAGGACTTAAGTCTCTAGGATCTAATCCTGTATAATACATTGCAGTTGATAAACTTCCAGGAGTAGGATAGAAATCCTGTACCTGTTCTGGCTGATGTCTAATATCTCTTAGATATTCTGCAAGTTCAATTGCACTTTCTAAATCACTTCCAGGATGAGAAGACATTAAGTAAGGAACCAAATACTGATTCATTCCATATTTCTTATTCATCATCTGATATTTATCAACAAACTTTTCATAAAGCTGTCTTCTTGGTTTTCCTAATTTATCTAAAACTTTATCACTGATATGTTCTGGAGCAACCTTTAATTGCCCACTAATATGATGCTGAACTAATTCTTTAAAGAATGTTTCATTTTCATCATACATAAGATAATCATAACGAATACCTGAACGAACAAATACTTTCTTAACACCATCTAAACTTCTTAATTTTCTAAGCAATGTGACATAATCACTATGGTCAACTTTTAAGTTATTACATTTTGTAGGCCATAAACACTGTTTAGCTGGACAAGCACCATGTTTTTTCTGTTTATCACATGCAGGCTGTCTGAAGTTCGCTGTAGGTCCTCCTACATCATGAATATATCCTTTAAAATCAGGATACTCGATAATCTTTTTCGCTTCTTCAATTAACGACTCATGTGAACGTGCCTGAATAATACGTCCCTGATGGAAATTCAACGCACAGAAATTACATGCACCAAAACATCCTCTATTACTAATTAATGAAAACTTCACTTCTTCAATAGCAGGAATATAATCATACATTGGATGATATGTTCTTTCATATGGCAATCCATAAGCATCATCAAATTCCATTTGTGTTACTGGTCTATTTGGTCTATTTTGAACAATATAGAAACCATTATAAGGTTCAACTAATGTCTTTGCATTATAATGATCTGTATTTAAATATTGCTTACCAAAACTTTTTGCATATGCTTTTTTACTATTACAAATTTCTTCATAAGAAGGTAAAACAATATGATCACTATCAATTGCAGATAAATCTTTTGTTTTAAATACTGTTCCATCTAAATAAGTAAGATATTGAGCTTCAATACCAGCATCTAATGCTTCTGCAATCTCAACAATACTATTTTCTCCCATACCATACATTAATAAATCTGCATTGGCATCTACTAAAATAGATTTTCTTACTTTGTCATCCCAATAATCATAATGGGCTAAACGTCTTAAGCTCGCCTCAATTCCTCCAATAATAATTGTCGCATCTTTATAGGCTTCTCTTGCTTTTTGACTATAAACAATAACAGCTCTATCAGGTCTATGACCTCCTTCACCATTATTTGAATAACTATCTTTTTTTCTTTTTCTCTTTGATACACTATAATGATTCACCATCGAATCAATATTTCCACTAGAAATCAAAAAACCTAATCTTGGTTTACCAAAACGTTTAAAATCATCTAATGAATGCCAATCAGGCTGCGCTAAAAAACAGACTTTATATCCTCTATTTTCTAAAATACGCGTAATAATAGCCGCACCAAAAGAAGGATGATCCACATAAGCATCACCACTAATATATACAAAATCAGGCTGTTCCCAACCTCTTTCTAACATTTCTTCTCTAGTTACTGGTAAAAATCCCATACTATCTCTCCTTTGTTTATAAAATTTATTATACACTATTTTTATTTGATAGAAAACAAAATCCACAAATTGTTTAAATTAAAATACAACCTTTTAAAAAGGTTGTATTATAAGATCTGTTCTATAAAATAAACTGACTTCAAATCAATACCTAATGATTCTTTAATATAAGACTGAACCATAGGTGCTAATTTCTTTATATATGTATCTTCTATATGCTTAGTATCTATAGATTCAATAGTTATTTTATTTAAATGTCTAAATGCCTTAAGTACATTCACATCATATGTCTTTGTCTTATAATGATGTTCACACAAGAAACCTCCATCTTCTAAAGATAAAGAGACAACTTTCGTATTTCCACACATGACACATCCATCAACTTCCATCATACATCCATTAACATTTAAAATAAAAATATTAAACAGCATATAAATAAGCAGTGGAGAATACCCTTCATCTAATGCCTTCAAAGAAAAATACAGCTGATTGTAATAATCTTCATCAGGTTCATTTTCTCCGACATATCGATAATAATATTCAATTATATAATTAGCTACAATTTCACTTTCTAAATGCTCGTGTATATGTCTAAAATAATGAAGTGGTGATGCTTTCATAAGAGATGATAATCCTTTTTTTACATTTAATGTCATTTCACTTAAAACAAGTTCCTGACATCCTCTTGCATTTTTACTTGTCAGTTTTCTAACACCTCTTGCAACAGCACTTATTTTTCCATATTCTTTTGAATAAAGATGAACTAGACAATCATTTTCTTTATAAGCATTCTTTTTTAAAACAATACATTCACACGATTGTTCATTAATAGTCGTCTTCATTATAACCAAACTCTCTTAAATATTTTTGTTTATTTCTCCAATCTCTTTCCACTTTAACAAATAATTCAAGATTAACATGAACACCTAAGAAACGTTTCATTTCTCTTCTCGCATTCTGTCTGATTTTTTTAATCATTGATCCCTGTTTACCTAAGATAATTCCTTTTTGACTTTGTCTATCTACAACAATAGCTGCCATAATATCTACGCCATCTTCAAATTCTTCCATTTTCTCAATTACAATAGCGACACTATGAGGAACTTCTTCGTGTGTAAAATATAAAATCTTTTCTCTAATAAATTCAGCCATAATAAATCTCTCTGGATGATCAGTAATATGATCTTTAGGATAGTACATAATCCCTTCCTGTAATTCATTTTTCACTAAATTTAATACTGTATCAACATTATTTCCACTTAATGCAGAAATAGGAATCATTTCTTTAAAATCAAATAATTCTTTCCATTCAGTTAATTTTGTTAATAACTCATCTTTAGAAACTAAATCCGCTTTATTTAATAATAAATAAACAGGACCATCAGCTTCTTTTAAACGAGACGCAATATAACGATCTCCCTTACCAATTTTTTCATTTGCAGGTGCAACAAACAATACAATATCCACACCATAAATACTATTTAATGCATTCGTATTCATAAAAGATCCTAAACCATCTTGTGGTTTATGAATCCCTGGTGTATCCATAAAAATAATTTGTGCTTCATCATCTGTATAAATACCTTGAATCGTATTTCTTGTTGTTTGTGCTGTTGAAGATGTAATTGCTAATTTTGTCTGTAAAATATTATTCAACAATGTAGATTTTCCAACATTTGGTCTACCTACAATACTTACAAATCCCGATTTAAAACTCATAAACTTTCTCCTATAAACATTCTAGGCATTAATGCCTCCATATCTGTAACTTCATAATAATCTTTACATCCTAATACAATAGGTGTATGAGGGTGTAATAATTCCGATAACACCTGTCTGCAAGCGCCACATGGACTCACTAACGGAGTACAATCAGCAACAATTGCAAGTGCTACTATATCATCTTTTCTATATCCTTTGCAATAGGCCTGAAAAATTGCATTGCGTTCAGCACACATCGTAGAACCATATGCTGCATTTTCAATATTCGTTCCTAAAATCATTTCTCCATTTTTAAGCAATAAGCAGGCACCCACCTTAAAAGAAGAATACGGTGAATAAGAATATTCACTTGCCTTAAAAGCCTGATCACATAAATATTGATAATCCATTATTTTATCCTCTTGTAATATTTAATGAATCTAAAATTTCATTTTGAAGTGCAAACATTTCTTTTGCTTCATCTTCTTCCATATGATCATAACCTAAAAGATGCAAAATACCATGTGTAAATAAAAAACACATTTCTCTATAAACACTATGTCCATATTCATTTGCTTGTGCTTTAGCATGATCATAAGAAATAAAAATATCACCTAATGCGCGAGGCATACCTTCTATATAAAATTCAACACTATCTTCTAACGCAAAACTAATTACATCTGTTGAACGATCAATCTGACGATAATCTCTATTAATTTCATGTATTCTTTCATCATCTACAATAATACATGATAACTCAATATCGTCTTCTATATTAAGATGATCTAATGTTCTTTGTATTATTCGCATATAATCTTCTTCATAGCTATTTTCACATAAATTTTCTTCATCAATATATTCAAAATCAATTGCCATCTAATCACCCTTTACTTTAATTCTTTTCTCACTCATTATAACACAATCAAAATGCATGTTCATTAAATTTATTTGATGATTCACAATTATATAAATAGACTGTTCTTTTGTTTCTTCTAAATACTTAAACACTTCTTCTAACAATACACTATCCAAATGAGAAAAAGCTTCATCAAAAATATAAACATCCCTCTTCTTTAATAATGCCCTTATTAACGATACAATCTGTCTTTGCCCTAAAGATAACGGCTCTCCTTCTACATTTAAAACCTTATCAAACATCTCTATCAGATGATCCTGCTTAAATCTCTTTAACAATTCTACAATCTTATTTCTATCATCAAAACAGAAGTTATTATACAGTGTTTCTTCAATAAATAAAGGTTTTTCATCAAGATAGACAATATGTTCATATAAAGACAATCTATCAATTTCTCTTAATTCAACATCATTAATATAAATTTCTCCACTATAATTATAATCATATCCCAATAATAGCTTTAACAATGTAGATTTACCACTCCCACTTAATCCACTCAAAATAACACTTCTATGAATTGTCCAATCAAGATGTTCAACAATAGGAACTCCATAACTATAGCTATATTCTATATGATCAAAACATATAGATTGAATAGGTGGGCATTTCATCTTTCTTTCATATGTATTTTCTTTATATTTTTTAAGTTTTTCATAAAGCAAGCACATATGCTGATAATGTGCATACATTGCTATATTATTCATAAGCGGAGATAAACAATATGTCATAAGCATATAAAACATAAACATCATCCCTAAAGACAAACGATGATGAAAATAAAAATAAAAACCTATAAACATAATAATCAGATAAAAACTATAAATAATAATCTGATTATAAAAATAAAGTTTGTATGAATGCACTTCTGTTTTCTTTTTATTATGTATAAAGTTAAAGAAATCATATTCATGAATATGTTTATACATTTTATAAAGATGATTCATTTGAATCATCTTTGTGCTTTTAATTATAGATAATAATTGAGATGAATATATATAATATGATTCCATATACTCTTTCTGATAACGTTTTAATGACTTTAATATCTTAATAGACACAAATATAATAGCCACAAACATCATTAGAACTACACTTAAAAGAATAGGATTAGCAAAATACATACCAAGTATAAAAACAACAATACATATTCCATCTACAAAAACATTTTCAATAAGAACTGCACTCATCTCACTTAAATCAAAAAGACTTAAAAGTTCACTATGCTTATATCCATCTTCATCATTTATAAAATGAGAATTCATGACACGTTCAACACTCTCTTTAACCATATCTTCATCCAAATAAATTCTTAACTTTAATAAATCTTTAGATTTAAGATAATGAAAAACAGACTTCATCATCTCACATCCAACATACGCAATAATACCACTTCCTACAATAAAAAAAGATGAATCACTATCAACATAATCAACAACCCATTTAAAAAACAGACTGCTTATATAACCCAAAATAGAAATCAGTATCCCTTTTCTTATAATAGTTTTCATTTCACTTCTATAAACAAAAAACAGATTTTTTAAATAACCAAGATAAGTATCTCTTTTTTGCACATGTACACTGCCAACATGATGAATCATTATACACCTTTGTGTATAATGATTCATATCTTCTTTTGAATAACTCACAAGTCCAACACAAGGATCTGCAACAATATATTTATCTTTTTTTATTTCATATAAAACAACATAATGTCCTATTCCTTCTTTTTCCATAAATAATATACATGGTCTTTTCAATTCTTTTTGAAGCGTTTCTAAAGATGCTTCATAAGCATTTGCTTCAATATTATAAGATAAAAGACATTGCATCATTCCATGCATACTAATTCCTAAATGGCTCATACGTGTTCTTTTTTTGATTTCTTTAATTTCTTCTTTATAACCATAATATTGTAAAATCATTGCGATACAAAAGGCTCCACAAGCCTTTTGTTCATCTTGAATAAGTACTGGATATTTCTTCATAATCATCCTCCACATTTCATCCTCTTACTTACTTATTCATATTTAATCTTCTATTTACTTTATAAATTCATAATTATCTTTTCATAAGTATCAATCATCGTGATAAGAATAGATTCATCAAAATTAAAATAAGATGTATGAAGAAAAGAAGTAGAACCTGTACCTATAAACATAAATACACTTGGAATATCTTTTTGATAATATGAAAAATCTTCAGAAAGCATATAAGGATTTTCTAATAAATATAAAGGTAAAAAAGTTGAGAGTTTTTTATAAAGTAATTCATTATTCTTAACTGCAGGATAAAATGCTCTACATTTGCTTTCAATCTTACAATCATTATATTTTATTAGAGTATGATGGATAAGATTAATCTGTTCTTTTAATTTTTTTAAAGATTCTTCATCCTTTGCTCTTAATGTTCCTTTCATTTTCACAAAATCACATACAATATTTCTTGCATTCCCTCCACTTATTTTTCCTATATGAATAAAAGAAGAAGACGTATTTAAAGAACGATATTGAAATAAAAGCTGACTCGCTATTTGAATACTATCAATTCCCTGATTTCTTAATCCTACATGACTCATTTTTCCTTTTATACAAATATCAATTTCTTCACTTGCATACATCATTGTTGTATGAGAAGAAACAATATGATGTTTCTTTATATAAGGCATAATATGGAAACCAAAAATTGCATCTATATGATAATGAGATTTTAAATAAGAAGATATACTTTTTGCTCCACTTCCACTTTCTTCACTATTTTGAAATATAAGTATAATATTATATTTTAATTTTTTATCTTTAATTCTTCTTGCAAGTCCTAATAATGCGGCACTATGGCCATCATGTCCACATGCATGCATAAGCCCTGGATGACAAGATGCATAAGATACCTGTGTTTCTTCATGTATAGGCAATCCATCTATATCCGCTCTAAACGCTAGAGTTCTTGGCTGATTATGGTCAATATAAACAACAATACCTGTATTACTTACAATCTCATACTTATATCCTAAATCATCTAACTGCTTTTGAATATATGCACTTGTTTTGTATTCTAAATTAGAAAGTTCAGGAATACTATGAAGATCTCTTCTATATTCTTTTACTACCTTAAATTCATATTGATCGCTATTTTCTTTGATAGATCATCATCTCTTTCTTTAATTACTTTTGCAGGATTTCCTGCAACAGCTGTATTTTCTAAAACATCATGAAGAACAATACTCCCTGCTCCTATAACTGCATTTTTCCCAACATGAACACCTTCAACAATAACAGCATTTGCACCTACAAATACTCCATCTTCTATTTCTACACATTTATCTGAATAAGGTTCAATATTCCCCGCAAGAACACTTCCTGCCCCAATATGACAATAATCTCCTATCTTTACATTTCCTCCAATAACACAGTTCATATCAATCATTGTACCTGCACCTATAGATGCACCTTTATTAATAACTGCTCCCATCATAATAATGGCATCTTTTTTTATATCTGCACTTTGTCTAATTATTGCACCTGGTTCTATTCTGGCATCAAAATCATTATAATCTGCTAAATCACAAATACTGTTTTTAAACATATATTCTTTATAACGCACACTACATCCATTTTCTTCAATATATGTGTTTATACATCTTTCTTCCCCTATCAGGACTCTATAATCACTATCTCCTAAAATAAAAATATCATCTGACTTTTTAAAATGATGAGCATGAACATAAACTTTTACAAGTGTCTTTTTCATATGTCCCAACATATTCCCCTTTCATTTGCATATTCTATATATAGGTGAAACTATGAAATATATGCTAAAAAAAATAAATAGAATCTTATTTTTATTTGTTATTCTCTTATCTATTATGATTGTCTCTTATTATCGTTAAAAAAGAATTTTGAGTATGGTGTAAATAATTTTAAAAAAAATAAATTTTTTTACAAAAAAGTCTTTACATTTTAATACAAATAGTGTAATATAACATTTGTCGATAAGAGACATGGCGATCGTGGCGAAGTGGTTAACGCACCGGATTGTGGCTCCGGCATTCGAGGGTTCGATTCCCTTCGATCGCCCCATTTAAAAAGATAACTCCGAAAGGAGTTTTTTTATTATATAAGGGAGAAAAAACATGGAAAGAATAGCTAGTTTTTGTGTAGATCATACACAATTAAAAAAAGGAATTTATATTTCAAGACAAGATTATGATTTAACAACTTTCGATATTAGAATGTGTGAGCCTAATGTAGATGAATGTTTAGATCCTAAAGCTGCTCATACAATCGAACATATTGGTGCAACATTACTTAGAAACGGACAATACAAAGATTCTATTATTTATTTTGGTCCAATGGGATGTATGACAGGTTTCTATCTAATTACTAAAGATTTAGATTTTGAAACTGTTAAAACATTAGTTAAAGATGTAATGAGTAAAGTTGCAACTTGGAATGATGCTATTCCTGGAGCTAAAGAAGAAGAATGTGGAAATTACACATATATGGATTTAGAAAAAGCAAAAGCAAGTGCACAATTCTTTGTGAATGCAAATTTAGAATTTGAATATCATTACTTATAAAATAAAAATCCTCTTTCGAGGATTTTTTCTTTTATATAAATTATATTAACAACGTCTATATAATCTGCTTAACTCTCCATCATCGCATTCAACCATACATACAAATTCAAAATCATATTTTTCATAAAAACCAACATGATTTGTAACAAGATAAACTGGAGAAATACCTTTTATTTTCAGATCATTTACTGCTTTACTAAGCAAAACACCTGCAATTCCTTGACATCTATGTTGTTTTAAAGTATATACGGCACAAATATTAGGCAAAAGATCAACTCTTTTATGAAAATCATTTTCTATAACACCTAATCCAGCAACAATTTCATTATTATACAAACAAAGATACCACCCATATTCAGTTTCATTATTCAAATATGCGCTCATACATTGTTCATATGCTTTTTCTTCTACATTCCACTTATCACTAAACCATTTTGCAGCACCCTTTAATAACTCAGGCTTCTCCTTTAATGAAATATAAGTATAATTTTTCATTTACTCTTTACCTTCAATCTTATATTTCTTCTCTATTTGCTTATATGTATATACAAGCACTATTAAACCTAATGTACAAGATAACACAAGCATAATAAACGCGATAAAAGGACTTATACTATGCATAACTGCCGTTAATAGATACCACAATGAATAACATTTCCACATTATGCTATTTGCATAATTATATTTTTTTATATCTTTAATCGAAGATGATTCAACTTTTATTCCACTATAAAAATTCATTGGTTCTTTTTTATTTTTTGCAATATGCCCTATTGTGTAAAATACAAATGTACACAATAACATAATAAAATACCAGATAATCGATTCCATATTGAATAAAAGACATAGTAAACTATGTCTTATAAACCTTTCAATTGTTCACTTAATTCATCTAGCCATTCAGACTCATAATCTTCAATCATCCCTTTATCAAATAATGAAGTTAATTCACTATCAAAAGGTAATTGACCAAATGCTTTACATTCATATTTTTCACACACTTCATTTAAATGTGATTTACCAAATACAAAGATCTTATGATCACATTCTGGACATCTTACATAACTCATATTTTCAATGATACCATAAATAGGAATATTCATAGCTTTCGCCATCTTCACTGCTTTTCCTACAATCATACCAACTAATTCTTGAGGTGTTGTTACAATAACAATTCCATCAATTGGTAATGACTGATAAACAGTTAAAGGTACATCACCAGTACCAGGTGGCATATCGACAAACATATAGTCAACATCTTCCCACATAACATCACTCCAGAACTGTTTAATAACATTTCCTAAAACTGGTCCTCTCCATAAAACAGGATCATCTGGATTATCTAATAATAAGTTAGAAGAAATAACTTTCATTCCATACTGTGACACAGCTGGAATAATTTCTCCTTCTACTGCATATAGCGGTGCATTCTCTACACCAAATGCTTTTGCTTGAGAAGGTCCTGTAATATCAGCATCTAATACAGCAACTTTAAATCCTTCTCTTTGTTTTAATACTGCTAATAATGAAGTTAAAGATGATTTTCCTACTCCACCTTTACCACTTACTACCCCAATCACTTTTTTTACATTCGAATGTTTGTTCATAGGTGCAATTAAACTTCTTTGTTCACAGTTTTCATTACATGATGAACAATCATGATTACATTCACTCATAACACTCCTCCTTCTTAACATTTATAATTATAATCTTATTTCACAAAAAAATAAACACATTGGCTCATTAATCGTGATGAATATATTCTTTCTTAAAAGTAAATCCTCTTCCTCTTACTTCATTAACTCTACTTACTATAATAAAAGCATGCTCATCAATACTTAAAATCAATTCATTTAAACGAGGTAATTCTCTAGGAGAAATAACCGTTAACACAACAGGATATTCATTTTTCATATATCCTGTAATAGATTTAAGTAATGTCGAACCTCTATCTAACGTATAAATAATCTCATTATTAATACGTTCATATTCTTTAGATACAATCATAACTTCAGTCTGAAGCTGACCTATAAGCAAGACTTTATCTAAAACAATTGTATAAACAAGAACTAATACAATTCCATATAAAACCATTTCTTTATCAGTATATAATGCTTGAGATAATAAAATAATAAAATCAAACACATACATTGATACTGATACAGGGATTCCTAATTTCTTATTTAATACTAATGGAGGAATGTCCATCCCTCCTGTAGAAGCATGAGATTTAATAACTATACCTATAGCACTTCCTATCATAATTCCTCCTAGCAATGCAGCTAATAAAGGATCATCAGTCATTTTATTATATCCTATTGTTTTTTCAAACACTCCTAATATTGCTGGAAAATAAACAGTACTCACTAATGTAGATAAAGCAAACTTTCTACCTAATATGTACCATCCAAGTAAAAACATTAATAAGTTAAACACAAAAACAAATACTGTAATAGGTATATTTAACATATTATGAACAGCTATCCCCATACCAGTTGAACCACCAGTAATCAAGCCATTAGGAACAACAAACAAAACAACAGCTAAAGCATAAATAGTATTACCAAGCAATACTCCTAATATATTCGTTAATTTATTATTCATAACTCCTCCTAAAAATAAAGAAACTGCTTACACAGTTTCTTTATTTTATCATTTATTTATGTTTTAATCAATAAATTGAATGACTGCACCTAACATCCCTTGTCCTAAATAAACACTTAATGTTGCTCCTACTTCTGCCTCAATGAATTGTACATAATCTGGGAATGCTTCCATCATTTTTTCTTTTAATAATTCATATCCTTCTAAATTATTTCCATGAGCAATACAGATATTATATCTTCTACCTGCTCTCTCTTCATATTCTTTTTCACATAATGAAACAAGTTTACTTACTACTTTTTTACTTCCTCTTACTTTAGCAACAGAATTAATTTGACCATCTTCTGCAAAAGAAAGAATAGGAACAATATTTACAACACTTCCTAATAAATAAGCAGCTTTACCAATACGTCCACCTTTTTCTAATAAATCTAATGAAGGAATAGAGAAGAATGCTTTCGTATTTGATGATAAAGTTTTTACAATCTCTTTTAATTCTTCAAAAGATTTTCCTTCTTCAATATATTTAGCCATTTGTAATACAATACATCCATTTCCTAAACTTGCATTACAAGTATCTACAACCTCTACATTATCATAATCTAAAGCTAATAATCTAAATTGATTAAATGTTCCAGATAATCCAGATGATAAAGGAATAATGAAGGCATGAGTATATCCTTTTTTAAATACTTCTTTAATTGTATTTGTAATATCTTCTCCTTGTGGTGAAGAAGTTTTTAACATTTCATTTTGTTGTTTTAAATAAACATCTTGAGCTGTAATATTCACCGAATCTTTATATTCACCATCTCTACTTTGAATAATTAAAGGAACAACATGAATATCGTATTTGTTTCTATAACTTACAGGAATATCAGCACATGAATCAGTAATTAATGCAATTTTTTCCATAGTAATCCTCCTTATACACGCATTGAAAATATATTGAATTTATGCTATATTATCAATGACTTTACAAGTGTAACATCATCGTATTTATATTTCAATTGTATTTGCTCGGCTTGTACATATTTGAAATTTTTGTAACATCATATAAGGAGATATCTATGGAACAAAAACAAGCATTAAAATTATCAAATGATGAACTTTATCATATTACAAAAGAATCTTTACAGACCGCATTACTTCAGTTAATGAAAATGAAAAACTTTGAAGACATCACAATTACTGAATTGGTTAAAAAATCCGGTGTTTCTCGTACAGCTTTTTATAGACACTATAATACAAAAGAAGATATTGTAAGAGAAATGACCCATGAATTTTTAGATGGTCTAGAAGGTCTTTTATCTAATCCATTTTTATTACACAATCTATATGAATTATTTTTAGAATTATTTAACTATATTACAAAATATAAAGATGTATTTGAAATCTTAGATAAATCACATTATCCAAAACAGTTATATCATCAGTCTATGTCTTTTTTAGATCGAATTATTAAAACTAAAAACTCAAGAGAATATTATTATATTGTAGGTATCGAAGGTGCAATTACAAAAATATTATTCCATTGGTTTAATAATGGTATGAAAGAAACGCCTGAAGAAATGGCAAAATTATGTACTGATATTATTAAACATAAATATTTATAAAGCAGTCTTATATTAGCTAAGACTGCTTTTATATTGCATAATATATTGAATTATGCAACTTTGTTATGTATAATGGCATTGTAAAGGAGGATTTCTATGAAAAAAGTTTATATGTGTATTGATTTGAAGTCTTTCTTTGCTTCTGTTGAATGCAGTGAAAGACACATTGATCCCTTTGATACATGTTTAGCTGTTGTTGATAGTGAAAGAGGAAAAGGAAGCATATGTCTAGCTATTACTCCTAAAATGAAGGAACTAGGCATATCAAATCGTTGTCGATTATATGAAATACCTGAAGACCTTGATTATATTCAGGCTAAACCAAGAATGCAATTATATATGGATTATGCAGCACGTATCTATAGTATTTATCTTAAATATGTATCTTCACAAGACATTCATGTTTATTCTATAGATGAAGTTTTTATTGATGTATCTTCATATCTATATATGTATAATATGAGAGCTTTCGAACTTGCTCAGATGATTATCAATGATATTTTTGAAACAACTCATATACGTGCAACTGTAGGCATAGGGACAAATATGTATCTTGCGAAAATCGCATTAGATCTGCTTGCTAAAAAAGATCCTAGTTTTATCGCCAGTTTAAATGAAGATATGTATCATAAATATTTATGGGACCACACACCATTAACTGACTTTTGGCAAGTAGGAAGAGGAATTGCAAACAGACTAGAGAAATATGATATTTATACAATGAGAGATATTACTTTATGTCATGAAGATATTCTTTATAAGGAATTTGGTATTAATGCTGAATATCTGATAGATCATGCATGGGGTAAAGAACCTACAACTATTGAAGATATAAAAAGATATAAACCTAAAAATAACTCTATGTCTCATGGACAGGTATTATGTGAAGATTATAATTATGAAGATGCTTTGCTTGTTGTAAAAGAAATGGTGGAATTAAAAGTATTAGATCTGGTAGATCATCATCTTGCGAGTGACTGCATTTTTTTACATATTGGATATTCAAAAAACATGCATAAATCTACAGGCGGATCTATGAGTCTAAGCGTACGTACAAATTCTTATTCGATTATGCTTGAACAGTTTATTTATCTGTACAAAAAAACAACAAATCCTTATTATCCAATCAGAAGAATTACTATTGGGTTTTCTAATCTTGTTGATGAAATATATGAATATTATGATCTTTTTACAGATATGGAAACAATTGAAAAAGAAAGACAATTACAGCATGCTCTTATTGATATCAAACAGAAATTCGGAAAGAATGCAGTATTAAAAGGAATGAATACATTTGAAAGTTCTACGACAATAAAAAGAAATAAACTTATAGGAGGTCACAATGCCAAATAATGCAGCACGTGCAAAATTATTTATGCCTTTTGATTCATTAAAAGGATTTCAGGAATGCTTAAGACAAAAAGAAAAAATTATTGTTCCTAAAAAAATATTGCTAGAAGATCATCTTTCCATTTTAAATCATACACTACAATCTATGACTATAGGTGATATGATACAAGTGACTTACTATTATTATGATCACTATAGACAGATAACTGGTCTATTATCAAAAATTGATCTTCTTAATAATAAAACAATTTATGTTGTCACTACACCTGTTCCTATTGCTGATATTATTGATTTAGAGATTATAAAAAAAAGAGAATCACAAATTTTATCTAAATAACTATTTTCACTCCCTGTCTATTTGTTATAAAATAAATAGATAAGGAGCGTGATTGTATGAATAAAGCTAAATTACAGTTAATAACATCTATGACCATATTTGGAACAATAGGTCTTTTCGTCAGATATATTCCTTTATCTTCGTCTGCTATTGCTTTTGCAAGAGGATTGATTGGTTCTTTATTTCTTATTGCATTTTTATCTCTAAAAAAAGAAAAAATACAATTTTCATCTATCCGATCATCTTTTATGCCATTAGCATTATCAGGTATACTTATTGGAATAAACTGGATATTATTATTTGAATCCTATAAATATACAAGTATTGCAACAGCAACACTTTGTTATTACTTTGCCCCTATATTTGTAATGATAGCATCAGTATTTTTATTTAAAGAACATTTATCAATAAACAAAATAATATGTATTGTCGTTGCTTTTATAGGTATGATCTTTGTATCAGGAATATTAGAAATTAAGTCATTTAATCTTTTAGAAATGAAAGGTGTATTATTAGGATTAGCGGCAGCATTGTTATATGCTACAGTTGTATTAATGAATAAATATATCAGAAATATAAAATCATATGATAAAACATTAATTCAGCTAAGCTTTGCAGCACTTATCATGTTTGTTTATATTCTTATTACAAAAGAATATGAACATATACAGCTTACTCTAACATCAGGAATTCTTCTTGTTGTAGTGGGCATTATACATACTGGTTTAGCCTATACGCTATATTTTTCATCAATCGAACATCTAGATAGCCAAACTATTGGTTTAATGAGTTATATTGATCCTATTGTTGCTATTATCTTATCAGTATGTTTATTACATGAATCTTTAACACTATTAAGTATTATAGGTGCAATTATGGTATTAGGTTCTACTTGTATAAATGAAATCATAAATAAATAGGCATGTGTAAACACATGCCTAACTTTTTTGAATAATTGTTTTATAAAAGTCAACACCCATAGGTAATGTTGCACTATAAATATTTTCATTTGCTGCATGAACACTTGCATATTGCTGTTTATCAATATACAAAGGAGCAAAACGAATACAATTTTCACTGACTTCTTTATAATATTTTGCATCAGTTCCACCTGTCATAACGTACGGACATACGCCAATACCTGGATAAATTTCATGAATTGTCTGTTCAACAAGTTTAAACTGTTCTCCTTTAAAATCAACAATCGGACAAGGATCATCACTATAAATAACTTCTGTATCAATGTTATATTTTTTTGCAACTTTAGAAATACATTCGATACTTTCTTTTGTAGGCTGATGTTGAATAAATCTCATATTTCCTACAACATATGCCTCTGTTGGTAAAACATTCGCACCATCAGACCCTTTACTCATTGTAAATGCTAAAGTTGTACGAAGCATAGCAGCAGCTGCTGAACTGACTAAAGGAATAACTTTAATAATTAATGGTTTAAATAACCACATATTAGAAAATAATAATTTCATACCAAAATCCATATTAGGAGCCATTCTTTTAAACATTTCTTCAACAACAGGTGACATATGTGTTTTAAAAGGATTATGCTTTTCTACATCACTCATAAACTGCCCTAATCTAACTAAAGGTGTCCCTTTACTAGGAGCACTTGCATGCCCTCCTGTTCCTTTGGCAATAAATTTAACATCACCATATCCTTTTTCTACAATACCAACCATACCATAAGTTCCATGAACTCCACCTACTGGTTCTTCTAAGACCATCCCTCCTTCATCTAAAACAAGTTTTAAATGAACTCCATGATCTTTTAAATATTTTACAGTTGCAGGAGCACCATCTCCACTCCATTCCTCAGTACAGCTGCTTGCAATATAAACATCACACTTAGGAGTATAACCACTTTCTAATAATTCTTCTACTGATGTAAAAATACAGAAAAGACTTGCTTTCGTATCAACAGTTCCTCTTCCCCATACTCTACCTAATTCATCAATATCTCCACTAAATGGTTCATGTTCCCATTCACCTTGCGCTTCAACAACATCACTGTGACTCATTAATAAAATAGGTTCACTATCACTTTGACCTTTCCATTTAAACAATAAACTTCCATCAAATACATGTTTTTCTAAATTTTGATGTACTAATGGAAATAATTGTTCTAATGTTTTATGATACTCATAATATTGACTTCTATCTTTTTGATTTCTACATGATATAGTTACATGTTGAACCATTTTAGATAATTTTTCTCCATACTGCTTAGATCTTTCATTGTTTACAAGATTAACTTTTGCTGTGTATGCTGATGTTGGTTTTAATAATAATGTTTTGATAATAACAAATAATACAAATAAGACAATAAACAATAAAATAATCATATTATAACTTTCCTTTCTTGAATAACACAAATCCAATAGCTAATGCTAATGCACCACTAGGAATCATTAATATACTTGTAGAAGATATTAACGAAGGAACAAAAATACATAATGCACTCATTAAAATAAGTGGAATAAATGCAATACGTGGACTTTTTATAAAATATTTAATTCCTAATGCCCCAAATAAAGCAGGAACAACATTATCAAATGCAGGTTGTAATAAAGGAGTCTGTAAAATAGGTTGTAAAGGAACTAATAAAATAACTCCTACTAATACAACTAAAGTTGTTGTAATTGCACTCACTGCAACTGACATTGTGGAAATAATCTCATGTTCTGGAGTACCAGGTGTTGTTTTAGCAATATCCTGAGAATTCATAACACAAGGAATTTTCATATTTGTTACATTTCCTGTAATAAATGATAAATAGCTTCCTCCAGTCCCTAAAAGAGGTGCATAAACTAAGAACTCTACAATAGATACAGGAAAATAAATAATACCTACAGTTGCGATACCTGCTAAAAATCCTTTCCAATCAATAGAAACACCATTGACCATTGCAACAATAAAAGGAAGAGAAATTAATAGAATTAAAGTCAAAATAGAAGTTATTACCCCTAATTTATGTAATCCATCATTAAATTTTTTATACTCATTCATACTCTTTTCCTCCTATATTATTGTACTTACAAGTACTGCTCCTACCATTGCAATAAGCATACTTGCAGCTAAAGAGAAATTCTCTAATTCTTTCATATTTTTCTTTTGAATAAGGAATTCAAATATACACATAATAACAGCTGCAATACCAGCAACAATGATTGGCATTATATTTGAACCACCTGTTGGCATCATCTGTCCTACATAACTTCCAATATAAGCTGCACATAACCCAACAAACATTGCTGTTGTCGCATGAGCACCAAATCCAGGTTTATCAGATTTTTCTTTTTTAGGATTAGACTGAATCTTGCTTAAATATTTTTTTAGGAAAAGTGTACAACAAACAATTCCACCAACAATCCCAATCGTCATTACTAAAGCAATAGTTACGAATGCACCCATATTTAACTCTGCCACAGTCAATGATAACCCTAAACTTTCTGCAGCAATTGCTGCAACATTTAATTCATACTGTAACGCTCCAATAACTGATAATCTTAACCAGGAAAAAGGAACACCTAATGTTCCACTTAAAGCAATAACTCCTAGTAAGATACTAATAGAAGGTAATAATGTAAACGTTGCACTTGATACAATAACCTTCTTTAAAATTTTTTCATCCATTCCAATTTTCTTTCCTTCGTTGTAGCTTTTAAAAAGAAATACTAAACACATAACAACTACAAATGTTAATATTCCTGCAACTAACATATAAAGAAAACCAGAATTAACACTTTCTAAATAACTCATAAAATCCCCCCTATTTCATTATTCTATCATAATAAAACAAAAAAAGATATGAGACCTCATATCTATATAAATAAAATAAAAAACCTTGAATATAAATTCAAGGTTTAAATCACATATTGGTGCGGGTGACAGGACTTGAACCTGCACGCCGAAGCACTAGATCCTAAGTCTAGCGTGTCTGCCAGTTTCACCACACCCGCGTATAAAAAAAATGGTGACCCGCAGGCGACTCGAACGCCTGACCCTCTGATTAAAAGTCAGATGCTCTACCTACTGAGCTAGCGGGTCAAAAAAAATGGTGCCGGCTAAAGGACTTGAACCCTCAACCTACTGATTACAAGTCAGTTGCTCTACCAATTGAGCTAAGCCGGCATTAATAATGGTGGAGGTTAACGGACTCGAACCGCTGACCCTCTGCTTGTAAGGCAGATGCTCTCCCAACTGAGCTAAACCTCCAAAATGGTGACCTGTACGGGATTCGAACCCGTGAATGCATGCGTGAAAGGCATGTGAGTTAACCGTTTCTCCAACAGGCCATGGCGCTTGAAGTAGGACTCGAACCTACGACCGATCGGTTAACAGCCGATTGCTCTACCTACTGAGCTATTCAAGCACACCTTGCACTCCTTAGTGCTCATATATAATAACACACGATTTTTTAGAATGCAATAGTTTTTTTACAAAAATTTTAAAAAAAATTTTATATCCTTCTCACACTTACAAAAATAGCCTCCTTTTCTATTTCTGTAATGTTATGAACAGTTGTCACTATTTTGTCTTTATGCAATGATGTATTATGATGTTCTTCATCATAATAACAATCAATCTTAACACAATCCTTCATCTTTCTGTTTAAATAAATGACTTGACTAACTTCAAATTGAATCATTATATAGTTATCTAAACTATATTCATAAGCTAAATCACTTAATACTTCTTTTAATTGTCTTTGCTGATTCAATGTTAATGTTTTATTTGTTTTTAATGTTATAAATACCATATTCATTCTCCTTCTTATAAATGTTTGAATATCTTAACATAAACAAAATAATAACATTGTCGAATAAAAGTATAAAAAAAGAAAGTTTTCACTTTCTTTTTAATCTTCTAACCATAAAAAATTCATAAATGAAGGAACAAGTAATTCCCAAGATGCTTCACAATGTGCTCCACCAACTTGACATTCCATCTTTACTCTTGCATTTTTAGATTGTAAATAATCTGCTGCTTCCTTATTCACTTTGTAAGTACGACTATAATTATCTTCTTTATAAACATCTTTTATCCCAAATGCTTCTTTTGTTCCCCATGATAAATAAACACGTGTATCTGGATTAATTGACAGTTTTTTTGCTTCTTTCATAAATTCATCTTTACAAAAAAATAGTGAACTTGATAAACATCCTGCTTTTGAGAACCATTGATTAAAATGAGTCACACCATATAAAGCCATTAAACCACCCATGCTCGCACCTGCAATACCTGTACATTCTCTAAAAGGATATGTTCTATATTCTTTATCGATCATCGGCTTAATCTCATTAACAATCCATTCCATTGTTTCTTTTCCTAAAGGATTACCTTTTAAATTGTCTCTAAATGTAACACGATAAGGGGAATATTCATTTAAACGTTCTTCTCCTTCATGAGTACATTCAATACCTACAATAATCATATCTTTATTCCAGTAGTGCATAAACTCTCTGATACCCCATGATTTACCATATGTAGCATCTTCATCATTAAATAAATTATGTCCATCAAAAAAATACATAACAGGATACTGTTCATGACTTTCATTATAATTATCTGGTAAATAAATATGTAACTTTCTATTTTCTCCTTTAGGAGTATAAACAAAATCTCTCTTAATAATCATAGATTAACCTCACTTCTTTTTAGTTATCACTTTTACAGCCATATTCACTGTCTTTTTAGCGCCTTGTTTCACTTTAGGATTCTTTGCAATTTCTAATGCAAGAGGCGCAACCATTTTTGCACCATCTATAACTTTAGAAGCAGTTTCTTTCCTTTTTTCTTGTTTTAATTCTTTTTTTCTTAAACACTCATCACAAAGTGATTGTTCATCTTGTTCAACCACTTTAAAACATTGCTTACACACATGATATAAGTCTTTTCCACATTTACTGCAGAAAAAATCATCAGTTTTATATTTTATTCTTTTATGCATTGCAGCACATTCTTTATTTAAACACCCTTTCAACAAAACAATCACTCCTTTGTATATTATTTTACCATTATTACAAAAATATGCCTACAAAAATATAATTTTATATTGGCTTATATTTATATTCTATTTTTAATAAAAAAAAGACTAAATAAAAAGCGGAGCTTTGCCCCGCTTTTTTAATCATCATCTTGTGTATTAAGTTTTCTTTTGCTCACTCTATCATAAAGAAAAATATCATTCGAATATGTTATATTCATACTTTCTTCTTTAATATAGTTATTTGCTAAACGTTCACTTCTTACAGTTTTAAGCTGTCCTTGCATAATACTTACAATAACTAAAGCTATAATAAAACCTATGACAATAGGTAAAAAAATACTAACACTATCATATTCGCTTGCAGCATATAAATATTTATAACCAAAATTTTCATAGGCCAAAGCATTATGAATATGTAAAAAACATATATTTATCGCAATAAACAATGATAATAACTTTTTAAACATTACTTTTTCCTCCTATGACATCATAATATAACCATAAATAATATATGATAAAATTGTAAATATGATTGTTAAAGATATTAACCAGATAAAATATTTTGTTTTATCCATTGGAAGATTTCCAACAAATTTCCCAGTCTGACCATTCATTGCAAAAGTATATCTTTCATTATTCCATGAAGTCGTTAAAAGCCATACTGGGTAAAGGGCATATTTCACTTCACTATCGACTAATTCAACATTTGATGATTCAACATTAACAGTATCATATCCATGAATTGTTGATTGAAAAACATCTTCTAAACTATGTTGAATTCTTTCATTAATTCTAGAAGTACATTGTTCTATTTCTACATCATATTTATCAGCAAAATAACCTGAAAGATATGCCGTCTGAAAATCAACAGCTTTAGAAAAATCAAATGGTTCAATAGATTCCATTAGAGTATCATCTATTTTAGAACATGCATCTACAGGAATTCTTTGAAAACTCAAGTCCCCACTTCTACAAACTTTGTAATAGCTTGTCTTAACATATTCATAGTCTCCATCACTCCATCTACTTGTATCAGTGGCTTTATATTCTATATCTCCCTTCGCATTCACATTAAATAACCATACTGGAATATAAACACCTTTTATTTCATTAATATGATTTTCACTTATAAATGCTTTTGGCAAAAGAATTTTTCCTTTATAATGATTCTTCAAAGCCTCAATTGCTGCTTTTTTATCATAATGAAAAGGAATCACATAATCAGGCTTTAAATTTCCAGTAAATTGCCCCATCATAACAACAGGATTTCCACAAAATGGACAAGATGTTGCTGCAGTAGATTCATCACCTATAATTTCTCCACCACAAGTCTGACATAAATAAACACGGTATCCTTCTAATTCATTTTCTTCCGATTGTCCTGATGGATTTTGTTTAGTAATATCTTCAACTTGCTTATTTAATTGCTCATCATGATGTATTAAATCTTCTACTTCAAATTCACTGTCACAATAAGGACATTTCATTTTCTGTAAATTGCTATCAAATTCAATAGCACCATTACAACAAGGGCATTTATATTGTTTAACTTCACTCACAAAATTCATCCCCTTTTTTTATTATTTCACATCTAAATCATTAAAAATATCTCCACATTCTGGACAGAATTTTGGTGGATTATGTGGATCTTCTGGTTCCCACCCACATTTATCACAACGATAAAGAGGTGCATCTACAGGTTTTTTTGCTCCACAATTTGTACAGAACTTCCCTTTGTTAACACTTCCACATGAACAAGTCCATCCTTCTTCTGGTTTTTTCGCTCCACATTCTGGACAGAATTTACCTGAAGACATTGCACCGCAAGAACATTTCCATTCATTTTCTTTAGCCATTTCTTTTTCTTTAGCAACACCCATTTCATGGAATTTTTCTGCCGCATTAAATCCACCGCCCATGGCATTAGAAGCAAGTCCCATACCCATAAAACCAGTCATTGCTCCTGCTGAATTTTTTGCTGCTTCTTCCATAGCTGTAGCTGTTGCAGAAGTCATACGACCAGAAGCCATATATGGATTTGCACCATAACTTACTGCATCTTCCATATCCTGGATTTTTTTCATATCTTCTTCAGCTAAAGTAATTGGATTTAAAGCAATTCTTTCAATTGCAATTCCTCTTGTTTCTATCCATTCAACTTTAAGCGTATCATTCATAACTTGAATAAGTTCATTTGCTTTTGCAGGTAATTGTGCTGGACGTAATTCCATTTCTGCTAATGCACCAAATGCAGGCTGTAAAGCTGAAATAAATTCAGTTTTTAACTGATCATCAATTCTATCTCTTGTAAACTCATTATCTACATTCCCACATACTTTAGTATAAAATAATAATGGATTAGAAATAGTATATGAATAAATACCATTACAGCGTACATTGACTGTACGTGATATTCCTAATTTTTTATTTGAAACTTCAAATATAATTGGACTAGGTGTTCCAAATTTATTACCCATAATTTCTTTCGTATTAAAATAATAAACTCTTTGATCATTTCCTACATCTCCACCAAAAGTAAAACGTTTACCAATAGTTTTAAATGTTTCAAGAATACTATCACCTAATTTCCCTGAAAAAATAGATGGTTCAGATGAACTATCATAAGTATAAACTCCAGGTTCTGCACATACTTCAACAACTTTTCCTTGTTCAACAATCATCATACATTGCCCATCAGCAACTGCAATTCCTGAACCATTTGAAATAACATTATCATGTCCTTTTTTATTTGAAGATCGTCCACTAACAACCTTTTCCCCTCTTTTAACTAAAACTTCTTCACTTAATGCATCACAATAAAAATATTCTTTCCATTGATCAGCTAAAGTTCCACCAAATGCTCCTATTGCTGCTTTTATTAATCCCATAATCAGATCCTCACTTCCATAAAAATTTTAATATTATAAATATTATAACATATATACACATGTAAGTCTTATGCAAATACTATTCTGTATTTAAAAAAATAAACTTTTACTATTTAGATAAAAAGAAGCATCTCATACGAGATGCTCCTTTAATTATTAATCTTCTTTTCTTTTTCTAGAATCTAAGAATGCGAACGCTGCTGCCACTAACATTGCGAAGAATCCAAATACTTGTGTATTATCACTAGTATTTACGTTTTCATCTTCTTCTGGCTGTTCTGGTAATACAACTTCTTCATCTTCTTCACCATCTTCACCTGGTTGATCTGGATCAGGTTGTCCTGGTTCTTCAGGATCAACTGGTGGTTGTGGTTCTGTTGGTTTAACTTCTAATGCTTGGATAGCTGCTAAGATTGCATCTGCCATTGCATCAACTTCTTCTTGTTTTGTGATGTCTAATCCTTCTACAACTGCTTCAATTGCTTCTTCTACAGCTGTGAAGTCTTTATAGTCATCTTTATTTAATTTTGACGCTGCTTCAATTGCATCTTTAACTGCACTATAGTCTGCATCTTTTAATACTAATTCAGCGATTGCATCTTCAATTGCTTTAGCAAATGCATCAACTTCAGCTTGCTTAGTAATATCTAAGTCTTCCACTGCTGCAATTGCTTCTTCTACAGCTCTAAAGTCTACATAGTTTTCTTTTACTAATGCTTCTGCTTTTGCGATAGCTTCATTTACTTTTGTATAATCAGCCTGTTTGAATTCTAATGCTTCAATTGCTTCTTCTACTGCTTTAGCCATTGCATCAACATCATCCTGTTTAGTAAAGTCTAATCCTTCTACTACTGCATCTAATGCTTCTTCTAATGCTTCTACTGTCTCATCAGTATAAACTGTTAAGTCAGCAGGTACTTTTCCTAATGCTTCTTCTAATGCACTGTAGTCAGCATCTTTTAATTTTAATGCACTTACTGCGTTAGTGATTGCTTTAACTGCTTCATCAATGATAGATTGTTCAGTGATGTCTAAGTCATCAGCTACTGCTTTACCAGCTGCAACTGCTTCTTCTACTGCACTGAAGTCTTTATAGTCTTCAGCATTTAATGCTTCTGCTTCTTCAATTGCTTCTTCTAGCTTGCTATAGTCTGCAGGTTTTAATACTAACGCTGCAACTGCATCATTGATTGCTTTAGCATATCCATCTACTGTATCCTGTTCAGATACTCTT
>JAZLDV010000018.1:0-1945 GCA_045614925.1 Coprobacillaceae bacterium
TTGGCACAATGCGCCAGCCGTATTTGAAAATTATGTAGTAGAAAATATTATACCTATAAGACATCCATATAACGATAAATTAGGTGAAGCTGCAGTATTAATACATTATGAATATGAGGAGTAAAACATGACACAAATAAATGAAAATCAATTTGTTTATAAAAAGAATAGATGGTACTACTTGGATGAATATGATTCTAACCAGGTAGTACATACAAGAACAATCAAAAAGGAAGAATATGATAGAGCTATCAGATTAAAGCGCTTTATTGCTAATGAAGATATGACAGTAGGGGATAGAATTATTCAGATCATGCATGATAAAGGGATAAAGCAGATTGAACTATCTAAACATACTGGAATTGCTCAAAGCTGCATAGCAGACTGGAAGCATAAAAGTACATCACCAGCTGCTAATAAAATAATGTCAATATGTGAAGTACTTGAATGTACTCCTGAAGAACTGCTAAAGGGGGCTAAATAATGTTTAAAAAATACGAAGATGTTGGCAAGGGTGAAATTAAATTATCAAAAGATGATCAGATATTTCTTTACAAACTTGCATTAAGTGTATTTAAACGTGGTGCAGATGGATGTGAATTTGTTTTAGATGATATACCTGAATTAGATTTAAAAGTATCAATTGAGTTTGAAGTAACTAAGAGGTTGAATAATGAAACGTGAAGATGTTAAAGAGCAGATGGATAAAATGCTTTTAGAAATTATGAAATATTTAAGGGCTGCTGGTATGGATGATAGAGAATTTTATGAACTAACCAGCGAAGCAGCTTGTACTTTTATTACATCAACAATAGATATAGATCAATCTACTACCGATTGTATTAATCAATATATGGATAGAATCCAGGATGTTATACAAGTAGGTTGTGGTGGGATAATTAGAACTAAAGAGCAAGGAGATTATGAATATATATGATAGTAGCACAAATATTAAAAGTTATTCCTTCAGGTGAATATTTTGAAATACTTGATATGAATAAGCCAGTGTTAACTGGTTTTGTATCTACTGTTGAAAAGCTTCCAGTGTTTGCTACTGTTAATGATGATATGAAATATCAGCAAGTATATGCAGCATTTCATGTAGAGCTTATTGATAAGGTTGATAATGTATGGAAGATAAATACACGCTAGAAGAAGCTAAAATAAAGGCTTTAATAGAAGAAGCTAAAAATAAGGGGTTTGATGAATTTACAGTTAAACCTATTACCTGGATGCATGAACCTTGGTTACGGTTAAACTGGAAATTTAAAAATATTAAAGGTTATTTTGACGTATCGCAAGCAACATTTAAAGTTTGTGAGAATCGAATTATTTTAAAAGAGATTTCAAGGGATTTAAGATTATGAAAAAGATTGATATTATCACAATTATTTATTGTGCATTAATGTTGGCAGCTTGTGCTGCTAAAGCATATCTATATTAAGGAGTTAAAAAATATGCCTAAAGATTATCATAAGGGATTTAAGCTGCAAGTTTATATTCCTGAAGAACTAGCTGATTCACTAAATTTATACGCTAAAGCATATGGCTGCAGCAAGAAACAAATAGTTGTAGATGCTTTATATTCATTTATAGGAAAATCAGCTAGGGATAGTATTAAAAAACAATATTCTGATAAACACACAATTTAAAATGTGTTTATGATAAAAAACTGCAAAGAAAGGAGATAAATTTTATGTTTGCAGAATTAAATGGTGGTGGTATCGACTGGGGTGTTGATACAAAGGATTTACCATACAAAAAAATCCAGGATTTAGATCAGAAGGGAAAGTATGTTGTTAAAGGCTGCTTTATCAACAGAAATAAGTCAGAAAAGGAGCTTAAAGAGTTCGGAGCTTCAGTAGTACTTATTTTGGATGGTGTACTTTTATCAGTACCTAATCACTATGAAAATGCAGTACAGTCTATCTTAGATGATCCTGAT
>JAZLDV010000019.1:0-3027 GCA_045614925.1 Coprobacillaceae bacterium
TAATACTTTACCTCTTATTGTTATATTACATAAGATTTATAAATTCACTTGCAATAAATTCAGAAGGTTCTTCTAGAAAATCATATTTAATAATCTATATTCTTTAATCTATCACAAATTTCTTTTAAATGTTTTTCAAAATACCCTATTTCTAAGACATCAATTAATTCAAAAATAGAAGAATAGCCTTTTTCATCCCATTCAAAATACATATACTTAAACCAAAAATCACTATCAAAACATTCTCTCACTTGTTCCAATTTATCTTTCAAATCAGTTTCATTAAAGTTATGAGAATATGTCATAATCATATCTAAAATAAAATATTTATCAAATAAATTATCTATCATATATTTCACATTATCTCTAAGTGTATCAATATCATCAATTGACTCATAAAAATGAATTACAAAATCTTCACTATACATTTCTCTAATATTATTATGAATGTCTAAATCTTTACAAATAACATCTAAATATCTCATACTATATCCCTCCTATTTTTTATTTATTATACAATATTTGTATAACCTCATCTCATTTATAAAAGGACACAAAAAAAGAGTAGCCTAGGCTACTCTTTAATGACTTATTCTTCTGTTTCTTCTTCGTCGTCGTATTCTTCGTCTTCTTCATCTTCTTCAGCCATGAAAGCATAGAATACCTCTTCGATCATATCCCATTCCTCTTGTGATTCAACTGGGAAAAAATTACCTTCATCATCAAAAATTGAAGTCATTACATGAGGTTCATCTTCTTCTGGATCAAAATACATTACATATTTTTTTCCTGTTTCATCACTATCAAAAGTTAATAAAACTTCAAATTCTTTTTCATTCCCGTTTTCATCTAAAACAGTAATAATTCTTTCATCCATAATCATTATCTCCTTTGTTTATCTAAATAACCTTGTAATATAGTTACAGCCGCCATCTTATCGATAACTTCTTTTCTTTTCTTACGAGAAACATCAGCAAATATCAACGAATTTTCAGCAACAACCGTTGATAATCTTTCATCTACTAAGATAACTTCTACATCCATCATTTCTTCTAGTCTAGCTTTAAAATCAATAGAAATCTGAGCTCTTTCTCCCAAATCTCCATTCATATGTTTAGGTAATCCAAGAACAATAGTCTTGATATCATTTGTGACACAAATATGTCTTACATATTTTGCACATCTTTTATATGAATCTTCAGGAAAATGATATGTTTCTACTCCTTGTGCAATAATCCCTAAAGGATCACTCATCGCAATTCCACAAGTTCTTGAACCTAAATCCAACCCTAATATTCTTGCCATTATTTTTTAGTTTCTAGATAGAATTTAACTAATTCTTCTATAATTTCATCTCTATCAATTTGTTGAATAATTGATCTTGCACTTTTATGACTAGAAATATAAGCAGGATCATTTGAAATAAGATAACCAGCTAATTGGTGTACTGCATTGTACCCTCTTTCTGTTAATGCTTGAGAAACAGTCATTAAATTAGAATGAATAACTTCTCTCTTTAATTCTTCAGCATTAAATAGACGTGTTTGTGTTAAATCTTTACCCATAGATATTCCTCCTGTCCTACATTCAATATTACACTATATTAACTTAAAATGCTAGAAAAACTATAATGAGTTTTTAATTAATGAAATACCTTCTTCAATCTTATCTAAAGAAGCACAACCACCTTGAGCAAAGTCTGGTTTTCCTCCTCCACGTCCACCAGTCACTTCATTTAACATTTTTACGAAGTTTCCAGCTTTGTGTCCATCATTAACCATAGAAGCACTTAATCCAACGAAATATGATACTTTTCCTTCAAATTCGCTTACTAAGATAACCATACCATGTTTTAATTGATCTCTTAATTCAAATGCCATAGTTTTTGCACTACCTGCATCTTTGCTATCTTGTACAAATAAGAATTGTACTCCATTAATTTCTTCAATATTTTTAGTTCTTTCTTTAGCTTCTAAGCTATTTAATTTATCTAAATATTGATCTCTTTCTTTTCTTAAATCATTTGTTTCATTTACAAATTGTTCTACTTTTTCAACAATTTCATTTCTATTTTTAATTTTTAATGTATCAGCTACAGTATTTAAAGTTTCTTCACTTTGTTTTAATGCTTTATATGCATTTAATGAAGTAACAGCTTCAATACGTCTTACACCAGAACCTACTGATTCTTCACTTACGATTTTAAATAAACCAATTTGTGCAGTATTTGTAACATGGCATCCACCACATAATTCTTTAGAATAAGTTCCTACACTTACAACACGTACTTCATCACCATATTTTTCATCAAATAATGCCATAGCACCAGATTCCATAGCTTCATCTTTACTCATTAATTGAATATTAACATTAATTCCTGCAAAGATTTTTTCATTAACTTCATCTTCTACTTTTCTAATTTCTTCTTCGCTCATTTTTTGAGGATGAGTAAAGTCAAAACGTAATCTTTGAGCATCTACATAAGAACCAGCTTGAGCAACATGATCACCTAAATTATTTTTTAATGCTTTTTGTAATAAGTGAGTTGCTGTATGGTTATTTTGAATTAATCCACGTTGAATTCCATCAACGATTAATGTTAATTCATCACCTACATTAACATTTCCTTCTTCTACTTCTACAGCCATTAAATGTTGTCCATTTGGAGCTTTAGATACATGAGTTACTTTTAAGCAAGTTGTATCATTTGTCATATATCCATTATCTGCACATTGACCACCCATTTCAGCATAGAAAGTTGTATGATCTAAAATAATTTCACCTTTAGTTGTGATTGTATCGCATTTTACACCATTTTCAAAAGTAGCGATAACTTTTGCTTGTACTGGTGTTGGATCATATGAGAATGTAGAAGGTGTATCAAAAGCCATTAAATCAGGTTTTTGAGAAGACATAGATTCAACATCTCCACGTGCATTTCTTGCACGTTCTTGTTGTTCTTTCATTTCTGCTCTAAATCCTTCTTCATCTACTTTATATCCAGCTTCTTCAGCAATTTCTACTGTT